>CAZPPV010000011.1:0-13055 GCA_964588565.1 uncultured Candidatus Saccharibacteria bacterium
ATAATAAGTTGCAGCGTGTACGCTATGGGAGAAACCAAAAGGAATTACTATAAAAACAGTAAGTACCAATATTTTTATAGTAAAATTTACTTTGTTACTTTTAAAGAGATTCATACGATTTTTAGATTCTGGTGATTGCACTATCGTGAAGATTATTAAATTGTAACATTTTAATTACATAAACTTAAATGTACTAGTTTTACTTTGTGTTTGCGGTATATACATCATATACCAACTCAGCGTGTCTATTGATATAATTTAATAATTCCTAAGTCTATCTGCTTTCTCATGTACACGAATCTTTTCAAGAGCTTTTGCTTCTATCTGTCTAATACGCTCTCTTGTAACACCAAACTCACTGCCCACCTCTTCTAGTGTATGCATAACGCCATCAACAAGTCCATGTCGCATTTCTAATATCTTTCTTTCTTTTAGGGATAAATCATCAAGTATCTCTTTTATCTGATCTGATAAAATTCTACGTGAAGAATCCTGATCTGGAGAAAGTATCTTATCATCAGCTATGAATTCGCCAAGAGTTGATTTATCATCATCATCTCCAATAGGTTTTTCAAGTGATATCGTATCTTGGTCAATCTTTTTTATAATGTGAATCTTACTCACGTCAAGACCCATTTCAGTGGCTGTTTCTTCTGGTAACGGTTCCCTTCCGAGATCTTGCGCTAAGCGTCTTGTTACCTGTTTATATTTCGAGATTGTTTCAACCATATGAACAGGAATGCGTATTGTTCGCGACTGGTCTGCAAGGGCTCTCGTTATTGCTTGCCTTATCCACCAAGTAGCATAAGTGGAAAATTTGTACCCTCTCTCCCATTCAAACTTATCTACAGCCTTGAACAACCCTAAATTCCCTTCCTGTATAAGATCGAGTAATGTCAAATCAGGACTTCTACCTGCATACTTCTTTGCGATTGATACAACTAAACGCAAGTTTGCTCGAGCAAGTAAATTTCTAGCTTCTTCTTCCCCCCTCTCTATTCTTTGAGCAAGTTCCTTTTCCTCTTGAGCAGTAAGCAATGGATACTGACCTATCTCTTTGAGATACATCTGAATAGAATCATTTCTGGTAGAACCTCTTGAGTATGAATATTTCTTAGTTAAAACCTCTTCTTCTCCTGCATCTAAAAGCCCTCCACTGTCGAGTATGTCAATTTTATGATCACCAAGCTTTGTATATAATACATCTAAGGAAGCAATATCTTCCTCTATTTTTGGAAACTCTTTTAGTAGTTCATCGTATGTTATAAAACCACGATCTCTTCCTTTTTTTATTAGAACATTTGCTTTTTCATCGAAGGAGTTTTTCTTTTTGCGAGTTTTTTTTGATTTTACAACCTTTTTAACTGTCTTTTTTATAGTTTTCTTTACTAGTTTTTTGGTTGTATTCTTCTTGACAGTTTTTTTCTTTATTGTTTTCTTAACACGAGTTACTTTTTTTGCAGGTGTTTTATTGACTGTTGTTTTTTTCTTTACAACCTTTTTAACTGTCTTTTTTATAGTTTTCTTTACTAGTTTTTTGGTTGTATTCTTCTTGACAGTTTTTTTCTTTATTGTTTTCTTTATTTTTTCAAGCATAAGACTAATTGTATTTATTATTTAATAAATCTTTATAATTATTTTAATTCATTTATTTTTTTTGAAATTTCCTGGCATTTTTTTAATATACTATCTACTGACTCAAAATCTTTTTTATTTTCGGAAATCCTCAATTCATGCATTACTTTCTCAAGTTCATCTTTAAGTACTTCCTCTTCAAAATATTTCATCAATTCATTAAACTCCTTATCAATATTTTCCATATTTTCATAATATATTTCTGCTTCAAAAATATATCCTTTCTTATCGCGTTCGGATATTCCTTCCAATATATTTCCTGCTTTATCTCCCGCCACTTTCTTATATTTTTTTTTACATTCTTTAGTATCCAAAACAGAATCTTTCATTTCTTCTTGCCAAAATATTAATCCGAGTATTTTTCTTTCTACAACCTCTTTTCTTGTATTACTAATATTACTTTTTTTTATTTCTACTTTCTTATTTACATAATCATTTTTAATATTATCTGTAATATTTCGTAATTCTCCCCATATTGGCTCCTCTGATATTCCTAGCTTTCTTGCAACTTCTGATACGAAATGAGCTTGATTTATCTTATTCTTTAGTCTAGCAATATACGGCAAAACCATCTCCCCTACTTTAATACGAAAATCTCTCTGGTCCATGTCTTTTCTAGACAATACGTCTAAGTAAAAATCTATTATGTGCTGTGCATTCTCTAGTATATTTTCCCATTTATTTTTATCTTTTAATATAAAATCTGCTGGGTCGAGTCCGTCTGGCAAAAGTGCCACCTTTACATCAAAACCTAATGATAATGCAATATCAACTCCTCTTTTTGAAGCAGAGACGCCAGCATCGTCCGGGTCAAAAACAATAATTAAATTATCAGTAAGTCTTTTTATAATATTCAAATGTTCAAATGTAAGAGCAGTACCCGATACTGCAACCGTATTTTCAAACCCAGACTGATGAGATAACAATATGTCCATCTGACCCTCTACTAACACGCAAGCCCCAGCTCTTCTAATAGCTATCTTCGCTTTGTCAAAACCATATAATACTTTTGATTTATTATACAATGCTGTCTCTGGACTATTTACGTATTTTGCAGACGATGATATATCAAGATTTTTATTACCTACATCAAAAATCCTACCAGAAAAACCTATAGTCCTTCCTGAACTATCAGATATCGGAAACATCACTCTATTACGAAATCTATCATAATATCCTTTGTCACCTTTTATAATAAGTCCAGCTTTTTCCAAGACAGACTCGGAATATCCTTTATTTTTTAGAAAGTCGTGTAAAGTATTCCACTTATCAAGTGAATATCCTAATCTGAAACTCTTTGCCGTTGTACCAAGCAACCCTCTACCTTTTAGATACTCTGCTACATCCTTTTGTTTTTTTAAGTTTTGTTCAAAAAAATTCGTAGTTTCTTCTAGAGCAGAAAATAATTTCTCCTTTTCTGATGTTTGTGCATTGCTTGTATGTTTTATTTCGACCCCAGCTTTATCTGCAAGAATCTTTAGTGCGCCTTGAAAATCGACACCTTCTATCTCCTCAATAAAATTAAACATATCACCGCCATTACTACACCCAAAACAATGATAAGTTTGACGTGATGGTGATACAAAAAATGATGGCGTCTTTTCATTATGAAAAGGACAACAAGCCTTAAGGTTACTCCCAGCATTACCGAGTTTCAAATATGACCCAACTACCTCGGTGATATCCAATCTTTCTTTTATTTGTTCAACAGTGGATGACATAATTATTTAAAAAAATAATATTTAATTTGTCTACTAAGTAATTTCTCAAGCCCATATACTAAGATGTAAGCATATACGACTCTACCGATTATTTTTTAGAAAACATAAGGTCTAACAGAACGATAACATTTTAATCTATAGTGATATGAAACCTATAACAACTCCAAATCAACATAAGATATTACACTTCTGTATCTTTGTCTTCTGAATTTTCATTATTCCCACCAACAAATCCTGTTCCTGCTGGTATAAATCTTCCTATTATTACATTTTCTTTTAATCCACGTAATTTGTCTACTTTTCCTTTGATTGCTGCATCAATAAGAACTCTTGTTGTATTTTCAAACGAAGCAGCAGACAGCCAACTCTTTGTTGTAATCGCAACATCTGAAATACCAAGTACTACGCAATCCCCTTTTGCTTTTTCATACCCCTCTTCTTCTGCTTTTTTATTTTCTTTTACAAATTCTGCATACTCAACAACCTCACCAATAGAAAATACTGTATCACCAGCATCCTTTATCTTCCTACGAGAAAACATCTGTCTTATAATCACCTCTATGTGTTTTCTAGAAATAGATGCACCCTGAAGTTCATATATTTTATTAACCTCATTTATAATATAATCCTCAGCTCTGTGCTTTCCTCCATATTTAAATATTTCAGTAATATCTGCAGACCCATCAGTCAACAAATCTCCTTTTTTAACTTTATCACCAACCTTTACTAGAGGAGTCCTTTTTATAAGAACATCGTATTCAATCTTATCATTCTTTTTTGACTTTCCTTCTCCAACATCAGGTAATAAAACTATCTTCTTTCCTTCTGCAGTATCTTCAATTTCAATTATTTCACCATCTACGCTACTAACAATAGCAGCACTCTTTGGAATACGTCTTTCAAATATCTCTTCAACGCGTGGAAGACCTTGCGTAATATCTCCACCTACTGATGCAATACCACCTGCGTGGAAAGTCCTCATGGTAAGTTGTGTTCCTGGTTCTCCAATTGCCTGAGCAGCAATTATACCTACAGCTTCACCGAGTTTAATAAGTTTGTTCCTACCTGTATCAATACCGTAACACGTCCTACATATACCATAAGATGATTTACAAGATAGAGGAGATCTCACAGAAACCTCTCTAATTCCTGCATCTTCAACCTCTTGAGCATCTTTTTTGTGCAGAAGAGCACCTTTTTTAAACAAAACTTTACCTTTACTATCTATTATATCTTTATTTATAATCCTACCACGAATATTTTTTGATATAGGTATTTCAAAACCAACAAGATTTTCTGCTGTAATTCTTTTACCTTCCTTGTCTTCACAATCCTCTTCTGAAACAATTGCGTCCTGTGCAACATCCACCAACCTACGTGTAAGATATCCAGCTTTTGCAGTATTCAACGCCGTATCAGCAAGACCTTTTCTTGAACCATGAGTAGTAACGAAATATTCTATCGGAGAAAGCCCTTCTTTCGAAGATGGTATAATAGGAAAATCAATAGTCCTACCTGCAGTGTTAACAATAAGTCCTTTCATTCCAGACATCTGCACAATCTGTGATATAGAACCCCTAGCTCCAGAATTAAGCATATCACTAACAGGACCATCTGGGTCTAAGGTGGCAGGTATGACCTTTTCTATTTCATCTTTCGCTGATTGCCACACTTCTATTGTTTTTCTGTATCTTTCTTCTTCAGACAACAAACCTTCACTAAATTGATTTAACACTTCATCAGCTCTTTCTCTAGCAGCAGAAATAATACCTTTTTTCTCTTTAGGAACATTAACTTCATCAAGAGCCCAAGTAATACCAGACTTTGTAACATATTTATAACCAAATGCTTTTATCTTGTCTAAAATATCTGGAGTTTTTTCAAATCCATAGTATTCTATCATGTCATTTACAATACCCGCAAGAACTTTTTTATTTATCTCTCCATTTATGTACGCAAAATCATTAGGTAAAATACTATTAAATAAAAGACGCCCCACAGTGGTCTCAAATAGTTTTCCATCAAACTCAGCATACTTTGGACTGTCTGTAGGGAGTACTTTTATTTTTGTTCTAAACCCAACTATATCAAAATCGTAAGCAGTAATTGCGCTGTTTGGCGATGGAAAGAATTTACCTTCACCTTTATCACCATCTATAATTTTTGTCATCCAATAGCAACCAAGCACAATATCAAGTGAGGGATTTACTATCGGCTCACCGTTTCCTGGACCCAATAAATTTTTGTTAGCTGCCATTAATTCCCCCGCCTCTTGTTGTGCTTTCTTCGAAAGTGGAACATGTACAGCCATTTGGTCTCCATCAAAATCAGCATTAAAAGCTGAACAAACAAGAGGATGAACTTGAATAGCATTTCCTTCAATTAAAATTGGATTAAAAGCTTGAATACCCAATCTATGTAAAGTAGGTGCACGGTTTAATAATACATATTTATCCTTTATTACCTCTTCGAGAATTGCCCATACTTCTGGCTCTTTTTCATCTATAAGTTTTCCTGCTCCTCTTATATTGAAAGCTAATTCTCTCTTAAGAATTTTTGATATAACAAATGGTCTAAACAGCTCAAGTGCCATTTTTTTAGGTAATCCACATTGATTTAATTTTAAGCTTGGGCCTACAACAATCACAGACCTACCAGAATAATCAACGCGTTTACCAAGCAAATTCTGCCTAAATAAACCTTGTTTACCTTTCAATGAATCCGCAAGGGATTTTAAAGCTCTTTTTTGTGCCTGACTCATTACGGTAGATTGTGTTCTCCTTATTGAATTATCAATAAGTGAATCTACTGCTTCTTGAAGTATCCTTTTTTCATTTCGTAAAATAACTTCAGGTGCTCCGATATCTTTCAATTTTTTCAATCTATTATTCCTATTGATAACACGCCTATACAAATCATTTATATCTGAAGTAGCGTGTCTTCCACCTTCAAGAGGAACCATGGGACGAAGGGCTGGAGGTGTTATTGGTATTACTGTAAGAAACATCCACTCTGGACGTACACCAGAGTGGATAAGTGATTTTACAAAACTTATTCTCTTTTTAAGTTTTGGTTTTTCAACAGCACTTGCTGTATCTAGTTTCAATACAAGAGTATCTAGAAGTTTCGCTAGGTTTAATTTTTTGAAAATATCATATATAGCTTCTGCTCCTATACTTGCTTCAAATATAGTTCCATATTTTAATGAAAATCTATGATATTTAACTTCATCTAATATAGCTCCTTCTTTTATTTCAGTTATATCTTTTTTTGCATTAACTAAAAGCTCTTTCAATTTTTCTTTTGATCTTTCATCGCCTACAGCTTTTACTTTTGCTTTATATTCTGAGTCAATATCTTTTAGTACTCTAGCTTTTTCTGATTCATTTATTTCTGTGATAATATATCCAGCAAAATACACAACCTTTTCAAGATGTATGACCGGTATCCCCAAAAGAAGACCGATACGAGATGGTATCCCACGTAAGAACCATATATGCGCCACAGGAGAAGCGAGTTCAATATGCCCCATTCTCTCTCGCCTAACAACACTGCGAGTAATTTCTACTCCACATTTTTCACATATGATACCTTTATATCTAATTCTTTTATACTTACCACAATAACATTCGTAATCTTTATCAGGACCAAATATCCTTTCATCAAACAAACCTCCTCTTTCACTACGCTGTGTACGATAGTTTATTGTCTCAGGTTTTGTTACTTCTCCATAAGACCACTGTTTTATTTTTTCAGGTGAAGCAAGTTTAATAGATATTGAGTCAAAATCCTCTATTTTCTTTTTTTTTGTATCCGCACCATTTGAAACTTTACTGTTCATAATATTTTGTTGTTTTTATGTTACGAATAATTTATTTTTTACCTTCTTTTTTTAACTCAATATCAAGAGCTAGACCTTTAAGATTGTATGTCAATACATTAAATGATTCAGGTAAGTGCATTTCTTTTATATCTTCACCTTTTACAATAGAATCAAAAGCATCTGACCTACCAATAATATCATCTGATTTTATTGTAAGAACCTCTCTCAAAATATTTGATGCGCCATATCCTTCCAACGCCCATACTTCCATCTCTCCAAATCTCTGTCCTCCACCTTGTGCTTTACCTCCTAATGGTTGTTGTGTAATCAAAGAGTACGGACCAATCGAACGCATGTGTATCTTGTCTTCCACCATGTGATTAAGTTTCAATATATACATATATCCTACAGATACATCTTGTTCAAATGATTCACCTGTTCTACCATCATATAATTTCATCTTTCCATCTTCTCTAAACCCTGCCTTCTGTAACTCTTCTCTAACCTCTTTTACGGTCGCTCCCATAAATGCTGGAACAATGGCTTGATAGTTAAGTTTATTAGCAGCAAGACCTAAATGAAGTTCTAAAATTTGCCCAAGATTCATACGTGAAGGAACACCAAGCGGTGTAAGTATCACATCAACTGGTTTACCATCTTCCATATAAGGCATATCTTCTTCTGGTAATATCGTTGATATAACACCTTTATTACCATGACGTCCTGCAAGTTTATCTCCAACAGAGATATTACGAAGTTGAGCAACTTCAATATGTATTCTTTTTATTATTCCACTATCCAAAGAATCTCCATTTTCTCTTGAAAATACTTTAACTCCTACAATACGTCCTTGTTTACCATGTGGCATTCGAAGTGATGTATCTTTTACATCACGAGCCTTCTCTCCAAAAATAGAACGTAGCAATCTTTCTTCTGGTGTTAATTCTGCCTCACCTTTTGGTGTAATTTTACCTACTAAAATATCCCCCGTTCTAACCTCTGCACCAATACGAATAATACCGTCTTCGTCTAAATCTTTTAATTTTATTTCTCCTATATTTGGAATATCATGCGTTGTAATCTCTGGCCCAAGTTTTGTGTCACGAACATTAACAACAAATTCATCCATATGAATACTGTTGAATCGACTATCTTTCACAACTCTTTCAGAAATTATAATCGCATCTTCATAATTCGCTCCGCCCCACGCCATAAAAGCAACCAGCATATTTTGACCTAATGCTATCTGACCTCCATCAGAAGAAGAAGTATCCACGAGGCAATCACTCTTCTTTACTTTTTGTCCAAGTGACACAATTGATCTTTGGTGAAATACAGTAAAACCATTATTCCTAGAATAATTAACAAGTCTATGTTTGTATTCTTTTCCTGTTTTTCCTTTAAGTGTAATCTTCTTTGCGTCAACTTGAGTTATCTCACCATCTTCCTCTGCAAGAATAATCCTACCTGTATCTCCAGCAGCAGATTGTTCCATCCCAGTTGCAACAAGTGGAGCCTCAGGAACAATAGACGGTGTTGCTTGTTTCTGCATATTGGAACCCATCAAAGCCCTGTTTGCATCATTATGCTCTAAAAAAGGTATCATCGATGCAGCAATAGAAAATGCTTGATTTGGTGCAACATCAATAAAGTTTACTTCATTTTTGTCTATAAGTGCAGGTTTTGTTTTTTCCCTAACCTCTACTTTTTCTTCTGTAATATTTCCATTTTTATCATAAGGAATAGCGAAATGAGCTATATTATATTTCTCTTCTTCTAAAGCATCTAAATACACAATTTCTCCAGTTATTTTTCCATCTTTAACTTTTGAATATGGAGTCTCAAGCATACCCATGTCATTCACTCTTGCTTGAGTAGCAAACCTCAAAATAAGTCCTATGTTTGGACCTTCAGGTGTGTGAATCGGACATAAACGTCCATAATGAGATGAGTGAACATCACGAACTTCAAGACCTGCTCTCTCTCGTGTAAGTCCTCCAGGACCCAATGCGGATACTGTTCTCAGGCTCTCTATCTCTGCGAGAATATTGTACTGTGTCATAAACTGAGACAGTTGATTTGTAGCAAAAAATTCTTTTATACGAGCCTGCAACGGTCTTGGACTTACAAAAGCAACTGGTAATATTGTATCGGCGTCTATCGTTGACATTCTGTCTTGTATATTTCTTTTTATTTGAGACATGCCAACCCTTATCTTTTGTTGTAACATCTCACCAACTGGACGTATTCTCCTTGATCCAAGATGATCAATATCATCTGGCATTGAACCAGGAGTTGCGTTCAAAGTACATATATTTGAAACGATCGCAACAAGATCATCTGATGATATAACTTTTTTATCCAATGCAGATTTACTGTTGTCTTTATCAAATCTCTTATTAAATTTGAATCTACCTACTTCTGATAAATCATATTTTTCGGGACTAAAAATACTATCAATAAACTCTTTTGCATTTTCTGGCGTTGCAAGTTCTCCATCTCTTAAACGTTTATGTATTTCTATATAAGAATCTTGTGCTGTTTTTGCTGTATCTTTTTCTAAGGTAATTTCAATACATTTTTCTGCTTGCGTATTACCCTTAAAGCTATTTTTAATCTCATCTTCTGTTTTAATACCAAATACACGCAACAATGAAGTCACAGGAAACTTTCTTTTTTTATCAATTCTTACATATAGTGTCCCATCTGCTTCTGATTCAAGCTCAACCCATGCACCACGTCTAGGAATTATTTTCGCACCGAAACATCTTTTGCCTTTTAATTCTTGTACAGTAAATGAAACACCAAAAGAACGTGCTAATTGTGGAACAACTACACGTTCAACACCATTTATGATAAAAGTTCCATGACCAGTCATAACTGGAAAATCAGCCATAAATATTTCCTGCTCTTTACTGGTATCAAGTGTTTTATTGTGAAGTTTTACTTTTGCACGAAGAGGGGCATCGTAAGTAAGCTTATTTTCTTTTGCATACTGTTCGTCATATTTTGGCTTTGAAAGCTCAATACTAGTAAAAGATAACTCAAACTTTTTATTCGAATAGTCACTTATTGGAGAAAACTCCTTGAACGTCTCTTTCAACCCTTCCTCTACAAGTAATTTGTATGACTTTAATTGAGTTTCTACAAAATTTGGAAATTTTACAAGTGATTTCTTGTACCTCGAAAAATATTTTTTTTCTCTCATAATATATAAAGCAAAAAACAGGGCAAACTATACCCTTTATTAATTAAGATGTATAAAACTAGCTAATAATAAATATATTTAACAAAACAGCTAGAACTTTTACTATTAAAAACCAAGGAGAATCAACGCTAACTCAATCTTTCAGGCATTGAGAACGATTATACTTATTGTAGTAATTTTGTCAATTACACTATCTGCTTATATGTGTGGATAACTTTTAAGTATTCCCAAGCTAAGAAATTAATAAGACCTTTATTTCTTTTGTATTGATACCTTATAACGACTCTACTATCTTCCTTTTCGCCACTCATTAATTTTTTTATGATTGCCAGAAATAAGAACTTTAGGAACTTTATAATTTTTATCTTTATATTTAATAACTTCTGGACGAGTATACATCTCAGAACTAGATACTCTCTTTTCCTCTAGTGATTCATCGTGCCCAAGAACTCCAGTGATTTGTCTTGATATCGCATCGACAACAACCATCGCAGGCACTTCTCCTCCTGTGAGAATATAATGTCCGATTGATAACTCTTCTGCCTTTAATATTTTTTTTACTCTCGTGTCTACACCTTCGTAACGCCCAGCTATCAAAATAATATCTTTACATTTTTTTGATAATGTTTCTGCATAAGTATTTGTAAATTGTTTTCCAGATGGTGAGAATATTATTATTTTTACATTCTTTTTTCTGCCACGTGCTTTTGCAACGGCTCTCAAGATCGGCTCCGCCTGCATTACCATACCTGGACCTCCTCCGTACGGTTTATCGTCAACTTTTCTATGTTTATCTTTTGTAAAATCACGTGGGTTGTAAAATTTTATATTTATCAATTTATTATTCTGTGCGCGCAAAAGAATAGACTCGTCTGTGTACGAGCGAAACATGTCAGGAAAAATTGTAATAATATGAAAAGTCATAATTAAAAAACCGCACTACTATAGTAGCACGGTTTTTTAATTTTTACTCTTAGTTTGAGGCTATGCCTTAAGATCTTCCATTGCTTGGTCAACACTTGCTGAAGCAGTGTTTGGACCTCTTCCTCCTTCTGGCTCATTGATCTTTAGGTTAACACGAGCATCATTTTTCATACCCACTACACGAAGAAGTGTACGGATAGCTTTCGCTGTGTTTCCTGAACGTCCGATGATCTTGCCCATATCATCTGGATGTACATCCAAAGTGATAAGAACACCCATCTCGTCAACGGTCCTCTCAACCTTCACGCTGTCGGGATTGTCAACCAATGCCTTTACAACGTATTCTAGAAATTGTGCGTCATTTTCCATCGTATTTCTGATATCAGTTAATAATACTAAAACTATGCAGTTTGTCGTTTCGACCAGCACGCTACTGCTAATTAAATTATATTAAATCGTAGCAGTTTGTCAATAAAAAAACGTGCGGATAGAATCAGGACCACTTGTTTTGTTTACCTGGAAAAAAATAAAACAAAAACGCGATATTGTATCTCCTTTGTTTCAAGTGCACTATATTTACCATCCAGTAAAAAATAAACATTTATTTATATATATAAATAAATGTTTATGCCAATATCCACTCCGATTTTCCAAACTCCTTTTTATCTGAACGCTGATATTGTCTATCTGCCAGCCTTATTTATTAAAAAGTGTTTTAACTCTCCAGTATTTTTTGCAGATTGTAAAATGTCGGTAGATTGCGTGCGGAGTTTTTGAATTTCTGCTCAGTTTTTTCTATTTTCCAGAAATCTTTTTTGGATTTTTATCCCAGTTCCATTCCACATCAATATTTAGCAATCTAATTTTTTCTCCAACATACAGATTTTTTAGCATCTGTTCGAGTTCTATTTTTAAATCCTTATCTTGTTCAAAAATTGCTACAGAGCCTTAAATCTTTTTAGATATACCGTTATAAAATGCTTGTAGCGTCCGCATCATGTAGAAATTTCTTCAACACTTAAAGGAATGGCTACTCTACGACTTATTCCAACTTTTGTGTATCTTATAACCAGAAAAAATTTCTACAATAACCCAAAGCAAAAGACCAATAACTTGCCCCGTGTCGAAAGCCATGCCCTTTGTCGAACTTCCAACAGACTGAAATGTCACCAGACTGTAAATAACGTATAGAACTGATAATATTAATAAAACAGCCCAACCCCAAACTTTCGTATTTTTCATATCTAGTCAGTATAACGCATCCAGCAAACCATTTGTTTTTTTGTTCCTTTCATAAAATAGTTAATGTCTCAACTATTTGCCTTGCAAAGTTTTCTTACAAGATGGGGATACCAAATCTATTTTTGGTTGAAGCATTTTTTTAAATTTACTAGCCGAGGCTGTATCATAAAGATTAATATCCTTCAATGTGATCTGGTCTGCAATTCCATTTGCATAACACGAACAATAATCACTAAGAACTTTCTCTGAAAAACGCGATACCGAGCGAGAATCGTTTATTTGTTTTTGTAAACATGAACCTTCCACTCCACGAACGAAATTTTCTCGTGTTGAACCAGAAATGATGACGTTATTATCAACTGTCGGATGATTATAAACTTTGTCAGAATTTTTAACAAGACTTTGAGAAAATATCCAAATCAAACCAGCAACAATCAACCCAACAATAATCAAACCGGCAACAATATATCCAGCAAACCATTTATTTTTTGCTGGCTTAGAC
>CAZPPV010000012.1:0-11393 GCA_964588565.1 uncultured Candidatus Saccharibacteria bacterium
TTCATTGTTGTAATACTATAACATACCCA
The DNA here is from genome assembly GCA_964588565.1 of uncultured Candidatus Saccharibacteria bacterium. Taxonomy (GTDB): domain Bacteria; phylum Patescibacteriota; class Minisyncoccia; order Phycocordibacterales; family UBA1539; genus CAYSEK01. The sequence goes on from CAZPPV010000012.1 coordinate 30, forward strand.
CAATTACTAAACTAATTTGACCGCCAGCTCCATACACGGCGGCCCCGCCACCACCGATGGAGCTGGTTTGACTCAAAATTGACTCAAAATTTTTATCCACACCCATTGCTTTGAGCCCATTGACTTTGTTATGTTTTTTTTATATATTTAGTCATACGTAAGAAACAGTTTGTCTGTATTCATCAATGGTAATCGTAGTCATTTTGTTGAATATGTCCTGAATTACCCATAATTTAACACATATAAGTACCAAAGAACAAGATTCCGATTCATATAGTACACTCGACCGTCGGATGAATATAGCGAAATTTTTTAAGCTTAAGAGTAAAAAGCTTGTTTTTCTGATTGTTTTATCTTTTTATCTTATTTCACCACTTTCAGTAGCCCATGCTGGAGTTTTTTCATTTTTAGAGGGCATCTTCGGCGGTAACACTGTATATGGAGAGAAATATGTTAATTCCCAAACAGCAATGGTTTTAAAAGCAGCTGTAAACCCAGATTCAAATCCATCAAAAGGTGGAGGAGATATTACTATAGTTGGAGGAAGTGCACTTTTGCCTGAATATGGACCACTTGGAACAATTGCAGATATCGGTGATGGTCCTATAGACAGCAAGCATCAGATAAGTGTTTATGTTGTAAGAGAAGGAGATTCTTTGTCTCAGATAGCCGAAATGTTTAAAGTAAGTGTGAATACTATTATCTGGGCAAATGATATAGGAAGAGGTGATATAATTCGAGTTGGACAGACGCTTGCGATTTTACCAGTCTCGGGTATTGACTACACAATCAAGAAGAAAGATACACTCCGTGGTATTGCAAGAAAATACAAAGCAAAAGTTAAAGATATAACACTATATAATGATATTCTGAGTTCAAGCAATTTGACTGTTGGTGATACTATAATAATTCCTGGAGGTATCAAAGCCACAATGAGATATCGTTCAAGAAAAACAGAATCTATTGTACGTGGTACGAATGTTCCTTCTTATGTTGGGTACTACATCAGACCAGTTCAGGGCGGTTTTAATTCTCGTGCAACTGCAAAAAACCCACACGGACTGCATGGATATAATGCAGTTGACCTTGCTGTTCCAGTTGGAACGCCGATAGTTGCTTCAGCTTCAGGGGTTGTAATAATAAGTAGAAATAAAGGATGGAATGGTGGTTATGGAAGATATGTTGTTTTGAAACACCCAAACGGTACACAGACTGTCTATGGTCATGCAAGAAAAGTTATAGTAAGACGTGGGCAGAAAGTTGTTCAAGGTCAGGTGATTGCTTATGTTGGAATCACAGGTAACACAACGGGTCCGCATGTTCATTTCGAAATACGAGGTGCCAAGAATCCCTTCTAGCTAAGTCTCACAGAATCGGTATAGGCGTTCGCGAATGGCGAAAAATTTAAATACTAAAAACCGCGTTTGGTAGTAATAAACAGTTTTTAATAGCTAGTATGCGTTCAATTTCCCAGTGACTATTGATGGAGTGATGGAGGTCGGGCCTCCATCACTGTAGTTAGTATTGTTTTTGGCGGGGTCTGTATTGTAGTGCTTCTAAGATGTGAGATTCTAGAACATCTTTTGAATTATCAAGGTCTGCAATAGTGCGGGCTATTTTTATTACTCGATGGTAGGCGCGTGGAGAGAGTTCCATTTTGCTAGCAGCTTTGTTAAGTGTTTCTTTTGTTTTATTGTCTAGCTGTATGAGTTCTTCAATTTCGTGTACACCCATTTCGCTGTTTGTATTTATATTACTTTTTCTAAACCTATTCTCTTGTTTTATGCGTGCTTTATTTATTTTACCTGCAATAATTTCTGTACTTTCCCCTTGCACCGATTTATCTGATAGTTTTTTGTGGTCTATTTGCCCCACTTCTACCCATATATCTATTCTGTCCATTATTGGGCCAGATATTTTATTTTGATATTTGATTAAATTTGCTGGCTGGCACGTACATTCTTTTTCTCCACCATAATTTCCACATGGGCAGGGATTCATTGCAGCTATAAGAATAAAATTAGCAGGAAAGGTCTCTGTGCCTCTCGCTCGTGAGATTGTAACTGTGCCTTCTTCTAATGGTTGCCTAAGAACTTCAATAACTTTTCTTTCAAATTCAGGAAATTCATCAAGAAATAGAATGCCATTATGAGCTAGCGTTACCTCTCCTGGTTTTGGGGTTGCACCACCTCCTATTAAAGACACATAAGAAGAAGTATGATGAGGAGAACGTATTGGCGGAGATGTTATTAAACTTTCTCTTAAAACTCCAGCAACAGAATGAATACCAGTTGTCTCTATTATTTCATCAAAAGTCATTTGTGGAAGAATATGTCTGAATGCTTTTGCTAGCATTGTTTTACCTGTTCCAGGAGGTCCAAACATTGCTATATTGTGTTTTCCTGCAGCTGCTATTTCGAGACCTCTTTTTGCTGTTTCTTGTCCTTTAATATCAGAAAAATCTATTTTATGTAAAACCTTATCTTTCTTTATTTGTGTTTTTATTTGCATCTTTATCTTCTGTTTTTTGTCTTCATCCTTTTCATCTAGATGGTTTATTATTTCTTTAAGAGTATTAGCTCCAAATATTTTTATTCCATCGATAAGTGCTGCCTCTGTCGCATTTTCTTTTGGTAGAAACACCTCTTTGAATCCAATTTTTTGTGCTGTTATAACAAGAGGTAAAGTGCCTTTTATTGGGCGAAGTTTTCCGTCAAGAGATAGTTCCCCCAAAAACATCTTATCATCTGTTATAAATTTTATATTTTTTGAAGCAAGTAAGTAAGCAAGAGACATTGGTAAATCAAAAAAAGCCCCAGTTTTCTTTATGTGTGCAGGAGCAAGGGATATTATAGTTTTTTGATTTGTTGACTTTGGAGATGTATATCCAGAGTTTTTTATTGCTGAGCTTATTCTGTCTCTTGCTTCTTCTACTGCTTTATCGGGAAGCCCTACAATAGAAAAGGCATTTAATCCTTTGGATAAATCAACTTCAACATCAATAATATGTGCTCCTATTCCTTTTGTCTGAGCTGAATATACTTTTGCGAATGGCATAACTTAAATTATATCATAATTATCACCACAATCCTGAAGATATATAAAAAAACCATGGAGGAGGTTCAGCCTAATCCATAGTTTTTTTATATTGTAAGACATCTGACTATTCGTCTATGTGCGTTTTACAAGTTTCTGCTGACGGGTTTGCTTCTAGTCTGTCTACCTCTATTTGCTTATTGCATACCTTACAAATTCCATACTTACCACTATCTATTCTCATGAGCGCATCTTTTATAGAAGTAAGACGGTTTTCAAGTTCTACTTCAATTGCAGATCTACTTTCAAATTCTTCCATCGCATCTCCCATGTCATTTTTGTCTGACTTTGGGATATTTAAGTTTAATGGTGTTGGTTCCCAGTCTGCTGGATTATCAGGATTTACCCGTGCGACACCAATAAGTTCACCCTCTAGAATCTTCCCCTCTTCTTTAAGTTTTTCTTTGAAATATTTTGTATCCATGTTTATAATTATTATACTATCATCATTTTTGTACTATATCATAATAAAAATAAAATAGAAACACATTATTCTGTAAATCATAGATACTAATGATTTATTTTTTGAAGTATAGCATTGAATGTTTGCTTGTTTATTGTTATAAGGATAGTTTTTTTGTTTACAAAGGAGTATATTATCAATATTTTACCAGTATTATCCGTAAGCACCCTAGTATCTTCCCCTTTTATTATTACATCTTGAAATAAGTTGCTTGTTTTGATTACTGGTTCGATATTAAATAATCTATAAAAATCACTACGTAGATTTTGTTCCCACTCTATCATCCCAGCAAAAGTTTGTGCATATGAGTTTGTTGTTAGTATTAAAAACGGTATATTGTATCCTTTCTGTGTTGAATAAATACCAACCATAAACTTTTTCTCAAGTGAACGGGATAAAATATCTGGCATTTTATTTTTCCGCAATCTAATAAAATCTTTAGTGCTAACTATTTCTTGTTTTTGTTGAGTTTTCTTATTAATTACTGTACTTACTATGTTGTATAGGTAAATATTTTCTATAGTATCCGCAGGGTGTTTTTTTTGAAGTTCTTCATCTATTATTTTTACTGCATCATTTTTTCTATTGGAGATGTTGATATCTTTTTCTGTATTTGCTGGTACTAAAGATTGTACTATCGGTCTGACCATATTGATATTCTTATTTGGAACGATATTTGTCTTTTTAAATATATTTTGTAGTACACCGGTTTTATCTAATTTATAAATAAGTAATACTACAGAGATCGATATTGTTAGTATTCCAACTGCAATAAAGACCCATTTGGATGTATTTTTTCTCGTATTATTTTTTATGGTTTCTTTTTCTCTCTTAATTTGTTTTTCTCTTATGGAAATTCTTGCGATTGACACATCTTTTTTCTTTACAGCATTAGCAATATCGTTTTTATACGTTCGAATCGTTCTTACCTTATTCTTTTTTCTCGCCTTGTTTTTCTGTGGGAGTATTCTTTCTACTTTATTGCTCGGTTTTGTGTTGACCTGCTCCATTCGTTTGCTTTTAGGTCTGATTTTTTCAAGAAAAGTTTCCTTTACGATATTGTTTTTACCTTTCTCTTGTGTTTGTAAAGTATGAGTATTTGTACTTACTTTTGTTTTGGGTTTATTTACATTTTGTTTGGTGGGGATAGGTATCTCTATTTCTCTACCTGGTATTTTCTTCTCCCCCTCCTCTGTTTTATTTATGTTGCTTATTTTTTTGCTCCCAAGCGCTATCTTAGCTATATTTTTTTGTTCGGTTCCTTTTTTTGTGAGTTGAGTAATCCTTTTCAATTCCATTTCTCTCTCTACTTCTTCTGTTCCAGTTTCATTTTTTTTTTCAATATGGTTTATCTTTTTACCACTAAGTGCTATTCTGGCAGCTTCCTTCTTTTCTTCTGAGTTTTTGTCTGATTGTATATCCATATTTTATAAAGTAAAAATAATATTAAGAATTTATACTGTTTAGTTTATTTTGTACATCCTCTTCTTGTTTTAATGCAAATTGATATTTTGGTCTCAACATAATAATATTATCAGATATTTCCTGTATGTTTTTTTCAATCTCCCATCTCTTCTGTTCTAGTTTTTTTCTATTTTCTTCAATCTCCCATCTCTTTTGCCCCAATTCTACTTGTTTTTTTGAAGAAGTTTCAGCATCTTCCTCAGCTTCAATAGAATGTTTTTTTATATTTAGTTCAGCCTCATTTTCTACGATTGGAGACAGTACTCCTCCCAATTCTTTTTTTCTATCATTTAATCTTATCCACTCTGTTTCAAGCTCGTCTTTTATTTTTGAGAGTCCTTTCATTTCTTGTGTTAAGTCTATTTTCTCTTTTTCTCTGTTAAGCGTTTCAATTCTTGTATTTATTCTATCTCTTTGATTAGTTATTTCTGTAATCTCTGAATCTTTTTGTTCAATATGCTCAATAATTTTTTCGAGATCTTTTTCTTTATCCCACTTCTCTTTTTCTATCTCTCTTCTATTTTCTTCCAACGTCCATCTTTTTTGTTCAGTACTGTGTCTTTCTTCGATAGACTGTGTCGTAGATCCTCTTTTTTCAGTATCTGTAATATCTTCCTTGATAGACATTTCTTTTCTAAGAATTGGCTGTATTGCTTCCTCAAACTTACTTTTTTTATTGAGTATTGTAGCTTTCTCCTCTTTTGCGGTATTTTCTTTTGTTGTAAGTTCCACAAGTTTTCTTTCTAGTTCTTTTTTCTCTGCAATTTTTTTCTCTTTCTCAATTTTCTCCTCTTCCTCTTTTCTTATTTTTTCTTCCCTTATTTTTCTTATTCTATGTTCTTCTTTTCTTTTCTTTTCTTCATCTTCAATATCTTTTCTTTTCTTTTCTTCCTTCTCTATTTGCTTATTCATTATATCTGCTTCTATTTTTTCTTTACGAAATTTTTCAGCACGTGCTACCTCTTCAGTGGTCACGTAGTTTGTTATCCCAGCAATCTGTTCCTTATTTGTGGTAGGTGGCGTAGGTACTATTGGTAGCTTTGGGGTGGGTATATTTTTTGGTGTTATTTTTTTTATTTCAGCAATATCTCTCTTTATCGGAATTCCTTTTTTTATACTAGCTCTTTTTATGTCTGATTGGTATGTTCGTAATCCTTTGACAGCAGTATTTTCGTTTTGTGAAGGGGGTACTTTTTTATCATCGTTATTTTGCATATTTTAATCTTTAATGTTACTAATTGTTTTTTATCTAGAGGTCATTGATTGGTATTTTATATATAAATTATTTTACTATTAAGAATTGGTATTTACATATTTTTGTAATCAAATCTATTCTTACATTGTATCAAGTATATGTAATCTTGCATAATTTATATTGTTGTTTTGCTTATCTTTTTACAAAAAAAAGACACCATGAATATGTAGTGTCTTTTTCCTGTAGTACTTAACAGGTTGTACTTATTATAGAAGTTGCCAGATGCGTTACCTGCTAGTTTTTTTTCTACTTGTTCTTTTCTGAGTAGTTTTGTACCCGATGAGGTATTTTTTAGGATTTTCATCCATGTCTAGAAAATCATCCACCGTTTCTTTTAATTTGCTTGAAGATGATTTACCAAACGATATTACTTCAACCTGAGTATTTGTTTTTAAATATTCAACTAGTGGTATGAAATCTCCATCTCCGGACACCAATACAACTGCATCAAGTTTTGGTGCAAGTCTAATCATATCAACAGCAATTCCGACATCCCAATCTGCTTTTTTTGCTCCTCCGTAAAATATTTGTAGGTCTTTTGTCCTTGTTTCTATCCCAAGTTTTTCAAGTGCTTCAAAAAAACTTTGTTCTTCTCCAGATTCCGTGGTTATTACATATGCAATCACACGCACTAAGTGCCTTCCAGCAACAGCATCGTCTAAAATAGCTCCAAAATTGACTTTCTTTTTGTATAGATTTTTCGCACTATGGTATAGATTTTGTGCATCTATAAAAATACCAACTCTTTGTTCTGTGTGTTTTATTACGGCCATAAAATGATTAAATTAATTCAAGATTAATATATATAAGTATAAAGGAAATTACTTTAAATTACAAAATAATCAATGATTATTAATGTGTATAAATTGTATAAAATAAAAAAGTGCATAGGCACTTTTTTATTTTTCTTTGATTTAAGACTTGAGTCCTAATTTCTTAGCCAGTACTTTGTATTTTTTCTCGTCCTTCTTTTTTAAGTATTTTATATGAGAATGCCTATCTGCAACCATTTGTAGTAACCCTCTTCTAGAATGGTTGTCTTTGTGGTTCTTTTTTAAATGAGACGCTACTTCATCAATTTTCTTTGTCAATATAGCGATTTGTACCTCTGTAGAGCCAGTATCTTTGTCGTGTACTCTGTGCTTTTTGATTATATTTAATTTTTTCTTTGCGGTTAACATTGACACAACTGTAGCATATATATTAGATAATTGCAAGCCCTGTGTTATAAAGTTAAATAAAGAAAGTAAAATTATATAATTTGTTTAAAACAAATCTATAGTTGTGAATCGTTACTGTCGTACGATGCCTTGTATGGTAGTACATCAACACCTTCTTTGTTTAGCGCTTCTTTCATATCAGTTGTTGCTACAGTGTCCTCTATTTCTGTTGTTTCTTTTATTTCAACGCCGATAGCGTCAAAAAGCTCTTTATCAGCACCTTTTGTTTTTAGCATTTCTATGCTCTTGTTTTCTTGCGGGCTTTCATTTTCAATAATAATACCCTCTTCTTCAAAGACTGAATTAAAATCATCTTCTTTTTTATCATTTTCTTTCATAGTTTATATAATTTAAGTATATTAATTATAGCATGATATACTAGAATTATGATAGATGTGTATATATTAAAACAACAGTTTCTTGAATATTTAGAAATTCAACGTGGTCGTAGCATAAAGACTGTTAAAAATTATGATAGGTATTTATTGAGATTTTTGTATAAATCAAAAGTAAAGCAACCAAACGATATAACCGATAACAACGTGATGGAGTTTCGTTTGTGGCTTAACAGGCAACCTGGAACAAATGGTGAAACGATTAAAAAACGTACGCAAAACTATTACCTCATTGCTCTACGTTCATTTTTGAAATATTTAGCATATAGAGAAATTGACTCACTTACACCAGAGCGAATAGAGCTTGCTAAGGTTTCAGAACGAAATTTAGAACTTATTTCTACTGATGAGTTGTTACGTCTTTTGTCGGCACCAAGTGGGAGTGATTTTAAAAGTATAAGAGATAAGGCGATTTTAGAACTTTTGTTTTCAACAGGATTACGTGTATCTGAACTATGCTCTATCTGTCGTGATATAGATATGTCAAAAGATGAATTTTCTATTAGAGGAAAAGGAGAAAAAGTAAGGGTCGTATTTTTGTCAAAAGAGGCAAAGTTGGCTATCAAAACTTACTTGGACAAACGAACAGATATGGACGATGCCATGTTTATAAGAATCGGGAAAATAGAGTCTAACGATAATTCACTTAGAATTACAACGCGAAGTATAGAGAGGATAATAAAATTTTATGCTATCAAAGCAGGAATATCTAAAAAAGTTACACCACATACCATACGACATAGTTTTGCTACAGATTTATTGCAAAATGGAGCCGATATTCGTTCCGTACAAGCTCTTTTGGGGCATGCAAATATTAATACTACTCAAATATATACACATGTTACAGACAAAGGACTGCATGGTATACATAGAATATTTCATCGTAAAAAATAGGATAAATATGTTATATTAATAAATATGGAAAAATTACCAAAAATTATAAATAAAGATTTTGGAAGAAGAGAATTGGAAAAAATGCGTAAGATTGTAAAAGGAGAACTGAAACCTTCTGGTGTTCATGAAGAGAAGAAGGTTCTCCCTGATCCACCTGAATACAAAGAAGAAAAGACAGAAAAAGAAACATCAAAACCAGCAAAAGGTGGTACATGGCATGATGATTACGATAATTACTAGAATCTCTAATTGAATAAAAGTTTATTTTACAGAGCAAGATGATACAAAACATGAAATTATTGTGTAAAGATTACAATGCTTATATTCAACCTGTCGGCGAGTACTTGACAAATTTATACAATTATGTATAATGCAAGTAGAACATTGAAAATTAATAGATAACCGTCAAGCCGTGGTTTGAATACCAAAAGACGTTGAAGTAAAACATGTAAAATTGATTAGATTGATTTGTGTTAATTATAGGCTCTCAACAACATCTTATCTCATGCCTATTTCGTCAGAGAATCTTTATTTATTTTTTTTGAGTAACTCAAACATCGAGTGCTTCATTCTCCAAATTATTTAATCTCTTGTGTGTTCTATGTTTTTGGTTTGGCGGTTATCTATTAGTTTATTTTAGTTCTTTACGTATTTGGTATATAGCTCTTTTCTTTTCAGAGTTTTTCTGGAAGAAGATTATTTTTTCAGACAGAACAGTAAAGCAAAAGACTTATTATATTCAAATGCGAAAACCCGCCACTTCTTTTGGTGGGTTTTTTATTAATAACATACACCTCCGAGCAGAGGAGTTAATAAAGGTATATTACACTATGGTCCTTACCACGAGGTAAAATAATATTGGTGTCCTTTATTTTACCCAATGTCTTTTACGAATTTCAGTGATTTCTTTTTCTTCCTTCCTCTCTTTCTTTTCCTTACCTTTTTTAGCTAATTCTTTTAAGTTCTTTTCTGGGAGTTTTATAAGTTCTTGTGCTTGTTTCACAAGAAACACCTCAGTATTCTTTTTTGGATTATCAAGGATTTCTTCAAGTAGTGCGTGTAAGATAAGCCCTATTTTAGGCCCTGGCTTTTCACGTGTAACGTCCATTATTTTTGCACCATCAATTTTAAGCATTTGTACAGAAATTGGTGCACGCATTGCTTCTTCTATCATTGATTCGTATTTTCGCAGTCTGTATGGTGCTTCTTTTGGTCTTCCCATTCCGATTCTGTCGCATGCTCTAACTTTCATAAGATGCCAAACATTTTCAGAACCTACATTACTTACAATTCTGCGTACTGCTGATAGCGTTATTTTTTCAATATCAGAAAAGAATAAATGGTTGCGTACGAGCTTTGATACAATAGTTATTGTATCTTTAGGAAATTTAAGTCGCGTAAGTATTTCACGTGAAACCTTTCCTCCAACCACATCATGTCCATAAAAAGTCCAATCATTCTTTTCTTTTGACCACCGTCTTGTTTCCGGCTTTGATACATCGTGTAACAATGCTGCAATTCTCACGTGTAATGGCCAGTTTCTATTTGCAGAATGTTGCACAGCTCTTAAGTTGTGCTCCCAGACTTCATATATATGATCACCGTTTTGTTTAATGCTGATACCTTTTTCGAGTTCTGGTACAATATACTTAAGAATACCTAATTTATTAGCTAATATTATTCCATCCATTGGTTTAGGTGACATAATTATTTTTATAAATTCATCACGTATACGTTCTTTAGATATCTTTTCAAGTATCGGGGCCATTTTCCTTATAGCTTTCTCTGTATTTATGTTAATCGTGAAACCAAGTTCTGTCGCAAGGCGTACTGCACGTAATATCCTTAAACCATCCTCAGAGAATCGTTTTTCTGAATCACCTACAGTTTCTATTATCTTGTCCTTGATAGCTTGTTGTCCTTTATAAAGATCAACAAATTGTCCTTTATAATCACTATATGCAATTGCGTTTACCGTGAAGTCTCTTCGTTTAAGGTCGTCCTCGATATTATCACTAAAATGTACATTATCAGGTCTTCTACCGTCGGTATATTTTCCTTCAGTACGGAAAGGTGTTACCTCTATAACTTTTAATGTTTCATCTTTGCTATCTTCGTTAACGATACCAACTGTACCAAAATCATTTTCGTAGAATGATTTTTTGAATAGTTTCTGTATTTCTTCTGGTTTTGCACTCGTTGTTATATCCCAGTCTTTTGGTTTTTCTTTACGTAATAGGTCTCTTGTGCATCCACCAACAAGATATGCTTCAAAACCTGCACCCTGAAGTGTTTTTGTTACTCGTGAAACTTCTTTCGGTACATTAAATTTAATTTTCATATATGGCTTGTATTTTAGCTCATTTTTTGATTTTTTGCTAATTTTAAGGTATTATTTCTGTGGACGTGACTTTTTCAAAAGTAATACTCCCGTGGTGCAACCAGTTTACCCAAGAGCAACGCGATTGGAGTGTAAACTGCAGTGCCACTTATTGCAAGATAGTAGAGAGCTAGTAATGCTTCCGTGGTGCAACCAGTTTACCCAAGAGCAACGCGATTGGAGTGTAAACTGCAGTG
>CAZPPV010000012.1:11493-12923 GCA_964588565.1 uncultured Candidatus Saccharibacteria bacterium
CCACTTATTGCAAGATAGTAGAGAGCTAGTAATGCTTCCGTGGTGCAACAAACCATAATCTAAATGCCCCTGTGGTGAAATGGATATCACAACGGTCTTCGGAACCGTTGTTCCGGGTTCGAGTCCTGGCAGGGGCACAAGAAAAATTGTAAAATTTAATTTATTAAGTATAATGGTATTCGAATGCGGGTATAGTTTAGTGGTAGAACATATCGTTGCCAACGATAAAACGGGAGTTCGATTCTCCCTACCCGCACAAGACAACAATAATAATGAACATAATGTGGAGTATTAGAGGAAGTATATTTTGGTTTCTAGTGTAAAGTAAAAAGACACATCGTCCTTTAAGTATCGTACAAACAACCCAACACATTTTTTGAAAAGTTAAAGGGTTTTAACCTAAAAATAAGGTAAAAAGTGTGTAAAACTGTGGATAACTCGGTGGATATGTGTATAAAAGACGTCTGTTATAAGCACCTTATCTGTCCGTAAACAATACTCATTGTCTTAAGACTACGCCTTAAAATAAAGCTTTTATGGTAAAAACAAGGAAAGAATGGTTTGTCTTATTGAATTTTATTAATACATGTTTCTAAAGAAACGTTTTTGAGTGGTTTCACGTGAAAATATTCTATAAAAATTAAAATATGCCACAAACACATAAGCAAAAAATAGGTAGGACAGGTGAGGATATTGCATGTAAATTTCTTGTAAGACGGGGATTTTCTATACTAGAAAGAAATTACTGGAAGAAGTGGGGAGAATTGGATATTATAGTGGAAGAACATAAGGTCATTCATTTTGTAGAAGTTAAAACAGTTTCACGTGAAAATTTAAATAATATTTCATCTTATAATGACGATTATAGACCAGAAGATAATATACATAAATGGAAACTTAAAAGACTATCAAGGACAATTCAGACATATCTTTTTGAAAAAGACATATCTGAAGAATCTGATTGGAAGTTTGATGTGATTATTGTATTTCTTGATACAAAAAGAAAAACCGCAAAAGTGCGGTTTTTAGAGAATATTATTATTTAAAACTTAATAATCTATTTTTAATTTTTAGAAAGTTAATTCACCATGGTATTTGTAATAAAATAATAACATAAAAAGACCTAATATTGTGTAGAGTATAAGTCCATAAATGCCTAATTGCACTAATCCATCCTTATCGTTACCAATAAGGATAAAAATTGTTGATAGCACCCCTATTGCTGTTCCGATAGTTCCAGCTAACATCTTTAGATATGTTGCTGGTGTTACTTTTTCAAGTAATGGAATATCCATGGCAGATGGCGCCCAGAAAATGAAATTGAACATAAATCTGAATAAACCGATTATAATTTTCACTTTAAAAATCTCCTTCTTGTTGTGTGTCTGTTAAATATATTACATTTTACTTAACAGAAGTCAAGTAAAAAT
>CAZPPV010000013.1:0-11391 GCA_964588565.1 uncultured Candidatus Saccharibacteria bacterium
AACTGCATACTCAACAACCTAACTTATTCGATTAAACCACCGTGTTTTGTATATGGGATACCCCGTATGCTTGCATTGGAGTAGTTCATTTCTTTGTTGTAAGTGGTTTTTTTTGATAGAATAGAATAGTTATGAAGATTCTTATAGTATCAGATAGTCATGATAATAATAAAAAATTATTAAGTGCAATATTGGTCGGTAATGAAGCCGTGTGTGAGGTTATGCTCCACGCTGGGGACTTTGTTTCTCCTCCAACGTTAGATAATCTAAAAAGATTCAACGGAAAAGTGTATTTGGTGTGGGGTAACAACGAGGGTGAGAAAGTTGGATTTATGAATAAGATTTCACTACTTAAAAATACAGAGATGGTGGGAAATGTAATGGAAAGTGAATTTGGCGGATTAAAATTTTATATGAATCATTATCCTGATATTGTAATGAATGCTGCACTGACAGGTAAATATGATGTATGTGTATATGGGCATGACCACGTATACCATGAGGAGGTAATTTCAAATAGAACTTTACTTTTAAACCCTGGAGAAGTGCATGGAAATAAAACAGGAGTATCTACGTGTATGATTTTCAATACAGAAACAAAAGAAACCCAAAAAATAATAATCTAAAATATTGTAATGAAAAAATACAACCCAAAATCTATAGAATCTAAATGGCAGAAAAAGTGGGAAGAAGAAGGTGCCGTGAAGATAGATAAAGACGACCGCAATAAAGAAAAATTTTATGTACTTGATATGTTTCCTTATCCTTCTGGAGATGGTTTACATATGGGACATACAAAAAGTTACACATCGTCTGATATATTTTATAGATACAAGAGAATGAAGGGGTTTAATGTGTTGCACCCGCAAGGGTTTGATTCTTTTGGGTTGCCAGCAGAAAATTATGCGATTAAGACAGGAGTTCATCCTAAAAAAACTATACAAAAAAATATTAAGAACTATATTAGGCAGATGAAATCATTAGGGATTTGGTATGATTTTGACGAAAAAATAATAACTTCATCTACAGAATATTACAAATGGACACAGTGGATATTTACAAAGTTTTTTGATACAGGTCTTGTGTACAAAAAAACAGATACTATAAACTGGTGTAAGTCTTGTAAAACAGGACTTGCAAATGAGCAAGTAGAAGGAGGAAAGTGTGAAAGATGTAAAAATGAAGTTGAGCAAAAAAAAGTTCCTGGATGGTTTTTAAAAATTACCGATTTCGCAGATGAGTTAATAGACGGACTTGAGGACCTCGATTGGCCTAAACATACAAAGAAAAATCAAATAAATTGGATAGGGAAGTCAGAGGGGTCTGAGATAGAGTTTAGGGTAAAAACTACTCTTAAAGCTTGCCCCTCTTCCATTGAAAGCTTATCATTGAGGAATAATTCTCTAGTGCAGTTTAAGGTTTTTACTACTCGTCCAGATACTTTGTTTGGTGTGACGTACTGTGTGCTTTCCCCAGAGCATATGCTTGTAGGTGAATTAAAGGATAATATTTCAAATTGGAATGAGGTGCAGATTTATGTTGATAATACTAATAATAAAACAGAAAGAGAACGACTTGAGGCAAAAGAGAAAACAGGAGTTGAGCTAAAAGGTGTGAGAGCGATAAATCCTGCAAACAATGAAGAGATACCAGTTTTTATTGCTGACTATGTTCTTGCTAATTATGGAACTGGTGCAATTATGGCAGTGCCTGCACATGATGAGCGGGATTTTGAGTTTGCAAAGAAATTTAAACTGGAGATAAGAAGAGTTATTAAATCTTTAAGCGTATATGGTGATAATGGTGTTCATACGGAGCACGGTGAGTTATTAAACTCTGGAAAATTCAATGGTATGGACAGTGAGAAAGCAAAAGTAGTAATAACAGAATTTGTTGGAGGAAAAATAACAAATAATTATCGTCTGCGTGACTGGTCTATCTCTCGTCAGAGGTATTGGGGAACACCAATACCAATTGTTTATGATACAAAAGGTATTGCACACGCTGTGCCTGAAGAGTATTTACCTTGGACATTACCGGAGGATGTTGATTTTATTCCAAAAGGTATCTCACCACTGGCTGATTCAAAAGAATTAATAAAGAGAACAGAGAATATTTTTGGTAAAGGGTGGACACCAGAAGTTGATACTATGGACACTTTTGTAGATTCTTCTTGGTATTTTCTTCGTTATCCTGACTCTCATAATGAAAAAGAGTTTTGTTCAACAAAAAGATTAGAGTATTGGACTCCACCAGATTTATATATTGGAGGAGAAGAACACACGTACATGCATTTGCTTTATGCAAGATTTTTTACAATGGCGATGTGTAAAGTCGGACTAATTAATTTCACCGAACCTTTCCCGAGACTTCGTCATCAAGGAATGGTATTGGATAAAGAAGGAGTAAAGATGAGTAAATCAAAAGGGAACGTAGTGAATCCTGATGATATGATTGAGCTTTTTGGTGCAGATGCAGTGCGTATGTATATGATGTTTGCAGGTCCATTAAGTGAAGATGTTATATGGAATGAAGATGGAGTTGTTGGTATCTATAGATTTTTGGAAAAGGTGTGGAAGTTGCAAGAAGTGATTGAAGATAAAATGGATACAAAAATTGAATCGGAAATACATAAAACAGTTAAAAAAGTAGAGAATGATTTAGAAAGATTGAAGTTTAATACTGCAATTTCTGCAATGATGACTCTTTTAAATACTATCAGTTCTTCTTCTATTTCTAGTGAATATTATGGAATTATACTACAACTTCTTGCGCCGTTTGCTCCGCATATGACAGAGGAGTTGTGGCACGAGCTCGGGAACGATAAGTCAATCCATCTTACCTCGTGGCCAGTGTATGACAAAGAGAAAATAAAAGAAGATAAAGTTACGATTGTAGTACAGGTGAATGGCAATGTCCGTGGAGAATTTAAAATAGATATTAGCACAGATGAAGATGTTGTAAAAAATCTTGCAAAAAAACAAGAAAATGTAATAAAGTGGATTGATGGTAAGCAAATAAAAAAACTTATCTATATTAAAAATAAGTTGGTTAATATTGTAGTGTAGTATTGACATCTTATGACATCATGCTATTATCCTACTAGATTCATTAACTTAAACACATTTTTCTTGAATAGAGAAGGAGGTTCCAGTGGAAATCAATGGTTTGATTTTAGAACATTACATTCCAGAAAATAAGAAATATTGTTACCCGTTACTTTTTATACATGGAATGTGGGGAGGAAGTTGGTACTTTAAAAATTATATAACTTTTGCCGTAGCAAAAGGTTATGAGGTGTATGCTATAAATTTAAGAGGGCATCATGATAGTGGTCATGTTATGAATCTTGGAAAAGTTTCTATTATGGATTATGTAAAAGATGTAAAAGTGGTTCTTGAGAAAATAGGTCCATCTGTTTTAATTGGACATTCTATGGGCGGGCTTATTACACAGAAGATTGTTTCCTTGCTTACAAAAGAGCAGGTTCCAGGCGCTGTATTTATTACAAGCGCTGCGCCAATGTGGATTCCTGTTGTTACACTGCGACTTTTGTCTCGTATATTGAAGATTAGATACTTGAAAGCTATGTTGTTCAACAGGGCATTCATGTTCTATAAAGATGATTTTGATGCACTTATGCTTAATTTTATAGGAGAAAGAGAGGCATTCAATATTTTTTCTTGTTCAGTACTAGAGTCAGGTCGCGTGGCACGAGAGCTCGCAATAGGTCTGATCAAAGTAAATGAGATGAGTGTTACGTGCCCAACACTCGTTGTTGGTGCACAAGAAGACCTTATGATACCAGTTCGTGTTCAAGAAAAGATTGCAAATAAATATGGTTCTGACTTTATTTTGATACATGGACACGGGCATATGTTGATGCTTGAAGAAGGGTGGCGCGGTTCCATCTCAAAGATTTTGGAATGGACATCGAAAATAATGTGAGTTATCAGGTTACTGCAGGTGAATTAATTCACCTGCAGTTTTTTTGTTGGACTACTTTTTAGTTTTTATTTAACTTGTACGGAACCTGATGTCTTTTTATGTGATGTAACAGGTGGTGCTATGGTGTCATTTTAGATGGTTTGATGTGAAGGGTTGACTTAATAACTAGCATGTGATAAAATCTGTATCACATAGTCATAGTCAATACAACTAATAATATAATAGTTAATAGATAATCATGGTAGATATAATATTCAAACCAAAACATGTAACAAAAAAACTTTTATCTGTTTTACCAGACAGAGGAAGAGATGTCCTGATAAAAAGGTTTGGGCTGGGTTCTGATACTAACAAAATGACGCTAGAGGCGATTGGTGGTATCTATAATATAACAAGAGAAAGAGTTAGACAGCTTGAGAATTTTGCGTTGGATTCAATAAGAAAATCTGATGTATTTAATGAGAATAAATCTGCAATAGAAGATCTTGAGAAGTTAATATATTCATTAGGTGGAGTTGTGGATGAAGAATATTTATTAGAGTGTATTTCAAAAGATAGAAGCACACAAAATAATATACTATTATTACTTGTTCTTGGTTCTCCTTTTAGAAAAGAAAAAGAAAATGTCAATTTTAAACACAGATGGATCGTAGATGAAGAAATTGCAGATAAAGTTCACAAAGCAATTAAAGATTTGTACAGCAGTATGTCTAAAGAAGACTTAATATCAGAAAATGATATAGTATCTTCTTTCTTAGAACACCTTAAGGATATTTCTGATAAATATAAAAATGAAGAAATAATAAAAAGATGGTTATATCTTTCAAAAACAATAGGTAAAAATCCTCTTGGAGAATGGGGTATTGCAACCTCTCCAAATGTAAATGCCAGAGGCATGAGAGACTATGCTTTTCTTGTCATAAGGAAACACGGTTCACCTATGCATTTTACTGAAGTTGCAAAAGCTATTTCTGACATATTTAATAAAAAAGCTCATGTTGCTACTTGTCACAATGAACTTATAAAAGATTCAAGATTTGTACTTGTTGGTAGAGGTTTATATGCATTATCAGATTGGGGATATGAAGGTGGTGTTGTTAAGGATGTTATAAAAAAAGTCCTTAAAAAAAATGGGCCACTAACGAAAGAAGGAGTTATAGAAAAAGTTTTAAAAGAAAGATACGTAAAGGATAATACTATTATTGTCAATTTACAGGACTGTCGGATTTTTACAAGAGATGATGAAGGTAGATACTCCATTCGTTAACTTGAACTCTTAAGAATTTTGATGGTTTTGTAATTATTTGTGTGTGATATAATATAAACTATATTTATATTAAAATTAATTTAGTATATAATATAATTATATAATGATACCAAGTTTTACAGAGTTTCTAACCAGAGCGTTTAATATATTAAAACCAATTTTTGATAATATTGAGTATTGGGCACCTTTTGTTTTGGGGTGGTTATTTTTTGATATATGGGTTCGATATGTTCGATCTAAATGGATTTCAGAAATAAAGTGGGTTATATTGGAAATAAAACTACCAAAAGAATTACACAAAACACCACTTGCAATGGAAGTCTTATTAAATGCTCTTTATCAGGCATCAAGCGGTACTTGGTTTGATGGATATTTTAAAGGTAAGGCTAAAAATTGGTCCTCTTTAGAATTAGTATCGATAGAGGGTGAAGTTCACTTTTTTATACGTGTAAATAAGATATTTAAAGATACAGTGGAAGCTCAAATATATGCTCAGTATTCTACTGCGGAAGTGTATGAAGTGGCAGATTATACAAAATATGTGGACTTTAAGGGCAAGGAGGGTGAATGGTCGTTGTGGGGTACTGAATTTAAACTTGCTAAAGATGATGCATATCCCATAAAAACTTATGTTGACTTTAATTTAGATAAAGAGGGAATAAAAGAAGAACACAAAACAGATCCAATAACTTCTACACTAGAATTTATTGGATCCGTAGGGAAGAATGAACAAATGTGGATACAAATATTAATACAACCAACTGGTAAAAGATTTAAAAAACCTGGTACGTGGTTTGGGAAAAGAGACTGGAAAGATGAGGGTAAAGATTTGATAGAAGACATAATTAAGAAAGCTAGAGGAAGGTCTGGTGGTGGTGAAACATCTCCTGTGGTGCTTACAAAAATAGAAGAAAATACAATAACTGCAATCCAACGTAGTCTATCAAAATTAGGTTTTGATTGTGGTATAAGATGTTTGTATTTATTTAAAGGCAGTGCTTTCAATTTATCAAATATAATGTCTTTACTGGGTGTATTTCGTCAGTATTCATCAAATGAACTGAATAGTTTTAAACCTAGTCATGTTACATCTTATGATTTTCCGTGGCAAGATTTTAAGGATATAAGAGCCACTAAATTAAAGAAGAAAATTTTTGATGCATATAAAAAGAGATCCTATTTCTACCTTCCTTATAAAAGAAAACCTTTTGTTTTAAATACTGAAGAACTTGCAACTATATATCATTTCCCTGGTGGTGTTGCGGAAACACCTACATTCGGTAGGATTTCATCAAAAAAATCAGAACCACCTGTTAATTTACCAATATAGATTATGTATTTTACTATTTATGAAAAAATTAAAATATATTTTAGTAATATATATACTGATATAAAAAAGGTACCTAAATTTGATAAAACATTCAAAATTATTTTAGGTATTATAATTATATTTATTGTTATTTTGATTTTTTACCTCACCTTATTTAGAGCTCCCAGTAATTTTCCTGTTGGGAGGCTTATAGAAATTAAAAAAGGCATGTCCCTTGCAGATGTGTCTAGATATCTAAAATCTACATCCGTTATAAGGTCTGAGTTATTGTTTGAATCTTTTGTAACAGTATTTGAAGGAGATGATAGGGCTTTATCAGGCGATTATTTTTTCTCGGAACCTTTGTCATCTTGGAGTATCGCAAGGAAAATAACAAAAGGTGAATATGGACTTACTCCAGTTAGAATAACAATACCTGAAGGGTCCACGATGTATGATATGGCGCGTATGCTTTCGAAGAAATTTCCAGATTTTGATAGTGTTGAGTTTTTAAAGATTGTTTCAGGTAAAGAAGGATATTTATTCCCAGATACTTACCTGTTTTTACCAAATGTGAAAGCGGATCAAGTAGCAAGACAGCTTGAAGAAAATTTCAGTAGAAAAATATCTAGTATAAAAAAAGATATTACAGCTTTTGGAAAACCACTTAATGATGTTATAGTAATGGCATCTATATTAGAAAAAGAGGCTCGTACAACAAAAGCAAGAAGAATGATATCTGGTATATTGTGGAAAAGAATAAAGATTGGTATGCCACTTCAAGTCGATGCGGTGTTCCCGTACATAAATGGTAAAAATACGTATACATTAACACTAAAAGACTTAAAGATTGATTCGCCATATAATACATATAAGTATAAAGGATTACCAATAGGTCCTATTTCAAATCCAGGACTTGATTCAATAGAAGCTGCCATTCATCCAGACAAAACAGACAATTTATATTATTTGTCTGATAAGATGGGGAATATGTATTACTCTAAAAACTTTACTATTCATAAAAGAAACAAAAGATTATATATAGATTAAATTATAAATATATATGTGGTATAAAAATAAATTTTATAAATATTACTTAAATTCTAAATGGGGTTTTAGTAAAAGATGTGGGTTTACCGTTGCCGAACTTTTGATTGTTATTGCGATTTTATCTGTATTGTCTGGGATTGTTATTTTCTCTCTTAGTAGCTCCCAAGAAAAAGCAGTAAATTCAAAACGCCTGAGTCTTATTGAACACTATGCAACAGCATTGGAGATGTATAGGCAGACTAATGAATATTATCCAACTCCAACAGGTATTAGCGGTACATGTCTTGGTGCTAGTAGTTGTGGTTTAAACGCTACAGTTTCGGAAGACATAGTTTTAAATAATAAAATAAAACAGTATATGTCAACCTTAGCTCCATTACCAAACTTAAAGCTTTTGAATCCAGCAAATCCAAATAACACCTCATGGGATGGAGTTGTTTATTCTTGTGTTACAACTGTTCCTTTAGGGTGCGATAGATATTCAATGACATGGTTTATGCAAGGTCCAGGTTCTCCTAGTTGTGGTATTGGTAAAATAACTCCAAACACATTAAGCAGTGACACAAAGTGTGTTTATAAAAGTATGATTTTTAAGTAGATTAGTTTGGATAAAAGAGTAATCAAAATTGTAGTTAGGTATTGAATCAAATGAATATAAATACATTAAAAAAGGTTCATTGTATTGGTATCGGCGGAGTTGGTGTTTCTGCTCTGGCTAGATATTTTAATACACAGGGAATAAAAGTAAGTGGTTCCAATATCACTGATAATAATTTAGATGCTTTGCGTGAGTTAGGTATAGATATTTTTGTAGGTCATGCAAAAGAAAATCTAGCAGATGGTGTAGATTTGCTTGTTTATTCTTCTGCTGTTTCAATGGATAATAGTGAGATAGTAGAGGCAAAAAAAAGAAAAATAGACATTATTAACTATACTGAAGCACTTGGTTTTGTAATTGCTAATTATTATGGTATTGCAGTATCTGGCACTAATGGTAAAACAACGGTAACTGCGATTCTAGGGGTTATTTTGGTTAATGCAAAAAAATCTCCAAATGTAATTTTAGGTGGAAAAGTATCTGACTGGAATGGTAATTTTAAAGCAGGGAGTGGTGATATTTTTTTAGTTGAAGGGTGTGAATATAAAAAAAATATGCTCAATTTAAATCCACGAGCTATTGTTCTCACGAATATAGAAGAAGATCACTTAGATTGTTATGAAGGTATTGCAGAGATAATTGATACATTTTCTGAGTACGTATGTAAATTAAAAAAAGAAGATGTTTTAGTATTTAATATTGATGACAAAAATGTAATAAAGTCATGCATTGATTCAAGTGCCTCAAAAATAAGTTATGGATTAAATAAACTTGCAGATTTGTATGCAGAAAATATTAATATTTGCAATGGTTTTCAAGAATTTGACATAGTCTGGAAAAAAGAAAATCTGGGCAAGATTAAGACAAGACTTCCTGGTCTCTTTAATATTTACAATATACTCGCAGCAACTTCCATGGCTCTATATCTTGGGGTGAGTATAGACAGTATAAGGACTTCCATGGTATCTTTTTGTGGAATTAGTAGAAGGTTTGAAGTATCTACATTAGAAGATAATAAAATTATTATATCTGATTATGCACATCATCCAACATCCATAAAAGACACAATACATGCTACGAAAGAAATGTACGTAGGTAAGAAAAATTTAGTGATATTTCAACCACACCAGAAAGACAGGACAATAAAACTTTTTAATGGATTTGTACATGCTTTTGATGAAGCAGATGAGGTGATACTATCTGAGGTATATGATGTTGTTGGTAGAGATATTTCTGAAGAGATAAGTTCAAGAGATATTGTTAATAAAATAAAACAAATAAATCCGAATTCTAAAATATCATTTGCAAAAGATATTCTAGAAACAAAAAGATTAGTAGAAGATAAAAAAAAGGATTTTGGTGTAATACTTGTAATGGGTGCTGGAGATATTTATAAAATAGTAGATGATTTAGTTTCACAATGAAATCAAAAAAGAAGGACAAAAAGAAAGTATTTGTTGGACTCTCTGGTGGAGTAGATTCTTCTGTTTCTGCTGCACTTCTGAAGGAGCGCGGTTTTGATGTTATCGGTGTATTTATAAAAGTATGGGAGCCTGATATAACTAAAAATAAATTTGATACAAATATAACAAAAACGCAATGTAATTGGAGAGAGGAAAGATTTGATGCCATGAGAGTTGCAGCACATCTTGATATTCCTTTTATAACAATGAATCTGGAAAATGAATATAAAGATAAAATAGTAGATTACATGATAAATGAGTACAAATCTGGCAGAACGCCAAACCCAGACGTGATGTGCAATAAATATATAAAGTTCGGCATATTTTTTGAAAAAGCAATAGAATTGGGAGCAGATTTCATTGCAACCGGTCATTATTCACGTGTTTTTGAATCTAAAGACTCAAAAGGAACTACTAAGTTTCAACTATTGAAAGGGGTTGATGGCAATAAAGACCAATCTTATTTTTTGTGGACATTGAAACAAAAACATCTAAAGAAGACTCTGTTTCCTGTTGGAGGGTACGAAAAATTAAAAGTAAGAAAGATTGCTAGACGATTTTGTCTTGCAACTGCAACGAAAAAAGATAGTCAGGGCTTGTGTTTTGTTGGAAAGATAGATATGAAAGAATTTCTGAAAGAATTTATTTCAGAAAATAAAGGTAATGTGTTGAATGAGTTTGGGGATATTATTGGTTGGCATTATGGAGCCCCATTTTATACTATTGGTCAAAGGCATGGTTTTACTATTACAAAAAAAAATATAAATGATTCTCCTTATTTTGTTTCTGAAAAAGATATTAATAAAAATACTGTAACAGTTTCATTAAAAAATAAAAAAGGTGAGTTACCACAAAATAGAACAGACATTATTTTGCAAAATATCAATTGGATTTCTGGAGATGCACCTGATGTTTGTAAAAGATATACAGCACGTGTGCGGTATCGTCAGGCTTTGCAATGTTGCCATATATTATTTAATGGTAATAAGGTGAGTGTAGTATTTGAAATACCACAAATTGCTACTTCTGGTCAGTCTCTTGTAATTTATGATAATGAAAAATGTATAGGTGGTGGGGTTATTTTATAAATTGAGTATAATATATAAATATGAGATAATGTAATAGTTATTGATTGTATTTTATGGCAAAAAAAATTAAAATAATAAAAGCGGCAGGGCATGAAGAAGAATTTTCACAAGAAAAATTACGTGACTCGTTGGAACGTTCGGGTGCTTCAGAAGAAATAATAAATAATGTTGTATCTAAAATAACTAATGAAATAAAGGAGGGTATGACTACGAGGAATATATATAACAGAGCTTTTTCTTTAATAAAAAAGCATAAGTATGTTGTATTGCGTTATAGCTTAAGACAAGCCATAATGGAGCTCGGCCCAACAGGTTTCCCTTTTGAAAAATTTTTAGGAGAAGTATTGAAAGCACATGGTTTTGAAGTAAAGGTAGGAGTAATACTTCATGGCTTTTGTGTTACACACGAGGTGGATGTTTTAGCAAGTAGAGAAGATAAACATATTTTTGTAGAAGCAAAATATCACAATAAACCAGGAATAAAAACAGACTTAAAAGTATCGCTATATGTAAAAGCTCGAGTCGATGATTTGAAAATTGTACACAAAAGAAAGGAAGAGTTTTCTGAACCAATAATTCATGAAGGGTGGCTTATAACAAATACAAAATTAACCTCAAAAGCACGTCAGTATGGAGAATGTTCAGGGCTTAAAGTCATAGGTTGGAAT
>CAZPPV010000014.1:0-11328 GCA_964588565.1 uncultured Candidatus Saccharibacteria bacterium
CAAACGAGCGAAAATATGACCTTATCGTTATAGGGGGAGGACCATCTGGGATGATGATGGCTGGAAGAGCGGCTGACCTTGGCGCTCGTGTACTCTTACTTGAAAGAAACAAGGTATTGGGCAAAAAACTAAAACTCACAGGTGGTGGAAGATGCAATATAACAAATGCAGAATTTGATGTACGAAAATTCCTTGAAAAATTCCCGGAGTCTAAAGAATTCCTATACTCCCCTTTTTCAAAGTTCTCAGCAAAAGACACATTTACCTTTTTTGAACAGAGAGGTCTTCCTCTTGTAGTAGAAGGTAAAAAAAGAGCATTCCCAGAAACTCAAAAAGCAACTGACGTTGCCCTAGTTATGGAACGTTTTGTAAAAAGAAATGGAATAGAAATAAAAAAAGGTATTCGTATTGCTTCACTTGAAAAAAAAGGGAGTAGAGTAGTATCAGTAAAATCAACCAAAGGAGAGGAGTTTTTTGGAGATAATTTTGCTATTGCAACAGGAGGACTAGCTGTTCCTGAGACAGGATCAACAGGGGATGGATTTAATATACTAAAGAAACTTGGACACGCAATCAGTCAACCAAATCCAAACGTAGTACCTTTAACAACAGATGACTTGTGGGTACATTCCATTTCTGGCACGACACTTTCATTTATGACCATTCGTTTTTTTCAAGATGGCAAGGCAAAAATAAAAAAAACTGGTAAGATACTTTTTACACATTTTGGAGTTTCAGGACCTCTAATCCTAAACTCGGCACATGAGGTAAAAAAATTACTTGCAGATGGAAAAGTAACGGCGTCAATCGATATGTTTCCAGACACAGAAGAAAGTGAAATGAATCGAAGGATACTTAAGATATTTGATAAAAACAAAAACAAGCTCACAAAAAATGTTTTGCCAGAAATATTACCAGCCAACCTGGCAGAGGTTATCCTATCACTTCACGATATAAATCTTTCAGAAAGAGAAGTAAACTCAATAACCAAAGAGGAACGTAAAAATCTTGTAAAAAAAATTAAAGGTCTTACTTTTGAAATCACAGGTACGCTTGGTTTTGACAAGGCCGTAATAGCAGATGGCGGTGTAGTTCTTAAAGAAGTGGATTTCAAAAATATGACCTCAAAATTGTATCCAAACCTATATCTTTTGGGAGATATTTTAAATATCAATCGCCCTTCTGGCGGTTTCTCACTCCAACTATGCTGGACTACTGCATGGGTCGCTGGTAGTGATGTAGCTAATAAAAAATAAAACACCAATTGTACTAAACTCGGTGTTTTATAAACTTTAACATACTAATTATTATACAACCGTTTTTTTAATATATTATTTTCTCTTTCTCTTACTAAAATTATCTAATACTAAAAGAAGTGGTGATGCTATAAAAATTGATGAATATGTCCCAAATGTAATTCCTAAAGCAAGGGCAAGAGCGAACTTTTGTGTTGATTGCGGACCTATAAAATACAATGTAAGTAATACAAACAATGTAGTAAGAGATGTATTTATGGACCTTGTAATTGTTTGATCCAAACTCATTCCAACTGTCTTTTTGAACTCCTTTGAAACTTTATTTTTCAAATTTTCACGAATTCGGTCGAACACGACAATAGTATCATTTATAGAAAGACCCAAAATTGCCAGAAGCGCTATAATAAACAATGAGTCAATTTTATACCCCAAAAGTGCAAATATTCCTGTTGGTATTATAATATCGTGAGCAAGTGCAACGATTGCTATTATTCCATATTTCCAAGAAGACACTGGCTCTGAAACATGACGAAATACATAAGCTATGAATATGATTATAGCAATAACAACAGTAACAATAGCTACCCATGCCTTATTTCTAAGCTCCTGCCCTATCGTGGGACCAATAGCATTAAATCTTTCCTGCTTTAACTTATTTTTACCATTAGATGACAATACAGAAAGTAACTCTTGTCTAACCTTCTCACTAGAACCTTCCGCTCTGACAATAAATCCATTCTTCCCTGCTGGTTGTACTATTACCTGTCCTTTTACAACCTTAGACATATTCTTATTAATAACAGACAACTCTGGTCTACCACTAGGATAACTCACCTCAAGAATAGAACCTCCTTTAAAATCAATACCTAAGTTAAGACCAAATGCGAATATTGAAAATATCGCTCCGATAACTAAAGTTGCTGAGATTGTAAAAAATATTTTTCTGTATTTTATAATAAACATAATTTTTAATTTATAGTTTTGTGTTTTTTGGAAAGACTAAACCCTGAACCAAATAAAAATTTAGTAATACTTTTGTTCTCACCTACCGCAATGGCCAATAAAAATGTTCTCGTGATCATAATAGCTGAGAACATACTTACAATAATACCGAGAGCAAACGTCAAAGCAAAACCTTCTATCAAGCTAGTACCAAACCAAAATAATATAATTGCCGTAATGATACTTGATGTATTTCCGTCACGAATTGATAACCATGCTCGTGAAAATCCTTCACGTACAGAATCAACGACATTCCTACCATTATTTAATTCTTCTTTCATGCGTTCAAAAATCAGAACATTCGCATCAACTGCCATTCCAATAGAAAGCACGAAACCTGCAATACCTGCGGCTGTAAGTGTAACAGGAATAAACTTAAACAATGCGAGTACTATTGATATGTATATACCAAGAGCAATAACAGCTAAAAGTCCTGGAACTCTATACCAAAGAATTAAGAATATTGCAACAAATATAAGTCCCCACATACCAGCATTAACACCTGCATTAACCGCTTTACCTCCAAGAGAAGCTCCTATTGTTTGAGACGAAAGTAAATCTAATTTTTCAATAGGAAGTGCTCCAGAGTTTAGACGACCAACCAATGTCTTTGCTTCCTTTATTGTAAATCCTCCAGAAATAATAGCATCACCGCCAGATATCTCTTCACGTATTACAGGCTCTGAAACAGGAGCTCCATCGAGATATATAGCCAAAACTTTACCTATATTTTCTTTTGTTATTTTTGCAAAAAGCTTAGATCCTTTATCGTTAAATTTTATAGAAATTGTTGGCTTCCCTGTAGTAGGATTAAATTCAAGTTGTGAACTTTCCAAAAATCTTCCAGTAAGTCCAGTAGCTTCATACGGTCCTGCTAAAATAACTTTACTTGGAGTAACTTTTTTACCAGCCTTCTCTTCTTTTTTAAATTCAGTCAGTGCAGTATTATAAGCTTTAACTTCTTTTTTTGATCTTTCTTTTTTAAATTCTAGAGTAGGAGTTGCACCAATCATTGCAATGGCTTTTTTAACGTCCGTAACGCCTGGAAGCTCCACTATCAATCTGTATTTTTTGCCCTCTTTATTTGAAGAAAAAAGTCCTGTTTTTTCTATCTGAACAAGTGGTTCAGATACACCAAAAAGATTTACCCTTCTTTCTATGACATCACGAAGAGCAGACATAGCACCTGAAACCTCTGCTTCAGGAATCCCTGCTGGGTTAGCATCATATACCAAATGTGTTCCACCAGATAAATCAAGCCCTAACTTAAAAGCAAAACTTGAACCAAACCCGCCATTTTGTTGCGATGAGTAATCAAAATAACCGATGCCTATACCGGATAAAAGTAACATTATTGCTAGTAGTCTTATCTTCCACATAATATTAACGCCATTATACTGCTTTTGAAATATTTTGCAATTTTTTTTGAAGCTCTTTAACTAGGTCAGACAAAACAACAACAATTTGTTTTTGAAGTTCTCTTATCTTTGTTTCAATATTTTTCATCACAGTTGTAGATGCTGGATTTGTTTTTGTGATAGTTTTTGATATTTTTTTAACAGAGATTGGTTTTTGAAGATTTTTTGAGATAATATTATTTGTATCGATTAGTGTTTTCTTTTTATTTAGATACACAACAGTTCCGTCAGAATAAACAATTTGCATGCGTGGTTTTACATACCCAGGGAGACTACTTGCTTTCCCTGTGAATATTCCCCCGCCACATTCCATTGTAATACTACTAGAAGGAGATTTAATTGTGTATCCAGCATTGTCTATAGCTTTAACATACCATTTATGATTCCCACAAGATAATCCTTTCGTAGGAACAGCTGACGTTGTCGTTATGTTGTCTTTATCCAACGAACCATCTATGTATAGTTGGTACTTTGCTATGCCGGAGAGATCAGACGAAGTACCCCATGAAAGGTTTGGCTTTGAACTTGATGTTGAATTTATGTTTGCGGGCGCTGGAGCAGTTGGGCTTGTTATATCTTTGATTATGTTGAATGTGTGTTTTGTATATCCTCCTGAGTAATCAAATGCTAGTTTTCCATTTGTGTTTGTTTTTGCTGCTGTATATCCAGAACCATCAACTTTTATTGTGTAGTACGTATTAGCTTTTAGATCTCCTATGGTGTGCGCTGTGGTTGTTGCTATCTTTGAGTCTTCTGTCCATGTCTTATTGTATGTACCTGATTTTTGCCAATTACTTATCGATATATTCATATACTCTGCATAATCACCGCTACTCCAACCGCCTTTTGGTCGGATTGTTAAGTCTGCTGTATTTGTGCTTGATGTAGCTGTTGTATATCTATATTTACCATCTGCGTAAAGTCTAGTCTCCCCTGAGATGTTTATCTTGTTTGTACCTATTGTATATGGTGGTTGGTATTCATAAGCTCCTACATCTGGTGTGCCGTATATCGGATTGCCTAGTATGTCTATTGTCAATCCCGATATTGCGGTACCTGTGTCTATGTCTGGAGAAAGTTGCTTTAGTTTAAAGTTTCTATTTGTTGCATTCTTGAACAATGGGGAGGTGGATGCTTGGTTATTAGTTCCTTTGTATATATTTTGCCACTTGCTGTCTACTGTACCAAAAGACCAGTTGTTGTTTGAGGCTGTAAAGTTGGTTAATTGTGTATTAATCCAGGAGAACTTAATATTTTCCGTATTGTTTGAAAATATATTATTGCGTATGTTTGAACCATCTCCTGAAAGTAGTAGCTGCATCCCAATTCCATTGTTATAGAAAATATTATTATATATATTTACGTATCTTGAAAAAGCCAACGATACACCAGTAGTATAACTCCCTGCAATAACAGAGTATCTTAGTGTAGAGCTATTAGTTAATGCACCAGCACTATTTATTTCAACTCCATCTACTCCACTATCATATACTTCAAGTCCTTCTCCTATACACCCACTACCAAGAAAAACACCATTTTTATTTGCATACTTAACAATCATATCTTCAAAGGTGCCCCCGAAATCACAAGTCAACACAAGTTGTCTACTACTTGCTTCTATGTGTAAAGTAGAGATGTTCTCTCCCAATGCAAGTCTGTAATACAAAACACCAGAAGCCCAATACCATTGTCCTACACCTAATGTAGTAGCAGAATTTTTCCATACACGTTTCTCCAACGTACTGATAGTAAGTCCAGTTGCTAGCACATTTGTGGATGTTGCAAAACTTTTTTGATACGTATTTGAATTTCCTCCAGAGTACACACTCCACCCTCCAACAGTACTTTGCGACACGTCATCACTTCCCCATATCTCTGGTTTGCTGTTTGTATCTACTCCTTTGAAAATTATACCACCAAATGAAGGAGCAAGTCTCTCTCTGTACGGAACTCCAATATTTTTTATTATTATAACAGTATTACCTGCTTGTGCGGTTTTTGCTGCTTTTGTGAGTGTTTTCCATGGCAATGCTTTATTTCCTGGATTGTTATCATTTCCTAATACGTTGTCTACATACCATATTTGTGATGTCTTATAACCTTGGACAATATCAACCGTACGCACAGGTATTGAAGTTGTTGCATTTCCGCTACTGTTAATTGCTTTTACATACCACGTATGAGAACCCACTGACAACGGAGATAATGGCGTAGTTGATGTACCCAATATATTGTCTTTTGTAAGAGAACCATCTATATAGAGTTGATATTTGGAGATATTAAAGAAGCTTTTTGCGTCTGTCCATCTAAAATCTGATGAAGGTGATGCAATATTGTCACCTATTGGAAACACTAAATTGGGGTTTTTGCTGAAAGTATTCGCATATTTAACTATCAAATTCTTGTAAGTAATCTTACTGCTTACTGCATCGCCAACTCCATAATTTCTATCACCTGCCTCAATATGTAAAGTGGATATACTCTCTCCCAATGCAAGTCTGTAATACAAAACACCAGAAGCCCAATACCACTTACCTGCGTTTAAAGCATTTATAGAGTTTCCTTTTATTTTCTTTGTTAGATTGGATATAGATGGACCTACTGCAACAACATTAGTAGATGTTGCAAAACTTTTTTGGTATGTATTTGTAGCTCCTCCTGTGTGCATAGTCCACCCTCCAACAGTACTTTGCGACACGTCATCACTTCCCCATATCTCTGGTTTACTTGAAGAACTTTGACCCTTAAATATGATATTTCCGTCTGTAAGATTGCCACTGTTTAGTGGGGTAAGATTTCCCCTATACGGGACTCCTGCATTTTTCATAATTATTACTGTATTTCCTGCTTGTGCAGTTTTTGCTGCTTTTGTAACTGTTTTCCATGGGTTAGTTTGGGAACCAGCATTGTTATCATTCCCTAGTACGTTATCTACATAAAAAGTGTTTCCTTGAACATAGTTTGGTATTACATTTAGTGTGTAGGTAGAAGTAGAGGTAGCAATTTTATTTTGCGTATCCACAGCCCTAACATACCAAGTGTGTGACCCAACAGAAAGAGGTGAACTTAATGTTGTAGAGTTTGAGGTAATATTGTCTTTTGCGAGAACCCCGTCTACATATAATTGATATTTTGAGATGCCGTTATAGGAAGTAGGAACACTCCATGTAAAAGCTGGAGTTGTGGATGTTAAAATAATATTATCAACTGGAGACGATATATCAAAGGATAAAAAAGGTACTATTATCATCTTTGGGTCACCTACAACTGCCTCTTTCCAACTAAGACTTGGGGTCGCCATACCATAACTATCTGCAAGATTATAACCATCTGTGTATCTATCAAATAAAACATCAGGATGCATCAATCCAGGAACATACGGCTCATTCACAGACCCAGACATACCAGAAATGCCCTCTTTGATTAAATCAGCGCTGAGTGATTGCCCATAAACAGTCCCAACTGTAAAGGAACGCGCAGAACTAGAAACTGCAGTTCCACCTATTGCTCCATTCACATAAGTATTCCCTGGAATTCCATGATTCAAATCACAACAATCATTGCTACCCCAACTATAGTACCCAAGTACATTTTTCTCATTCGTAAGAAATGTACTTGTTTGGTCAAGAATCACATTATATCCTCTTGCCTTCAATGTTTTAGAAGCCGTCCTCATGTAGTCATTCATTGGTTTATATCCAAGATTATTATCTTTACTAGGATCTACATCCAACACAAAAGTACCAACATTCGTCCTATTTGTTGTTGTCGCGTTACTTGATCTGTCTATTAAATCTTTTACTTGCTGTATTGTGTATCCAGTAAGCCGTGTTACGAGGTATATACCATATTTTGAACTAGAGAATTTCTCACCTTTTTGGAAATAAGGATTCTTAGAATAAAACATAGTCGAGTTTCCAATATACCCGCTATACTTACCCAAAATTAACATTAACGCTTGGTCTACTGATGCGTTATTAAGGGCAGGAAGACTTGGGTCATTGTTTATCTTGAGAGGCACTCCTTTTGTAGTAACAATATAATTTGTAGTACTTGCTATATTGTTTGAGATTAAAAAATTCTCTATTGGTGTCTCAATATTATTCTTAAATTCACTTCTTGACACAGCCTCTGTTGTAACAGTTGAAATATGTATCACATTCGAAGCTGGAATATTACGCGCAGCTTCGAAATAATTTGCAATCGCAGTAGATGTTGCAGAATTATCATTAACGATAAGAACAACGTCACTATAGTCATAATATCCTGCATTAGCACTTTGGACACCTTGTATAAAAACAAAAGAAGAAACAATAACAAAACAAGCAATAGATAATATTACTTGTTTTGTTTTATTAAACTTCAATGGATTATCATTCATTATTTCACGCTTCGATTCGAACATATACAAACATTATACTACTGAACTGCTGATAATAAATAGTAAATAGTTTTAATTAGCATTATCATACGATTTTTTACACATTTTGCAATGGTCACTAACTCAAATTCAATAAATAATCGCAAAATACACCTATTCTTTAATAAAAATAGCTCCATAAACATGATATACGAGGGTAGCAACTATCCCACCAATGATATACCCCACAAGAATATCAATAGGCCAATGAATACCAGCCATAACTCTAGAAATACCAATTATAATAGCACCCACACCATATAAAATTGCAATCTTTTTATGATAAAAATAAAGTACTGTTGCAATAGCTGAAAAAAAAGTTGCATGTCCAGAAGGAAACGAATCCATCCTACCATGATTGATAAGTTTTGTAACATTATCCAATACTACAAATGGCCTAGGCGATGGATAAATATGTTTTATCATCCAAGATACTGCCCAAGCAGACAGAGCTACACCAAGCACAACAATTACATTATGAAATCCTTGTCCTTTGTGTTCATGTGAAAAAAGAAAATATATAAGCCCCAAGAGTAGTATTATTCCGAGCATTTCTGCAGAAAATACAATCGTACCGTCAAGCCACTTGTATTGTCCTGCAAAATTATTTAGATATCGAAAAATATATTGATTCATGTTTTTTTGATTATTGGTCACCCAATCCTATACTCCACTTCTAGACAGTATTGTTTTTATCGTCTGAAGTGCAATTTTTATATCCAACATAAAAGAACGTCCTTTTATGTAATACAAATCATAAGATAATTTTATTTTAGTTTCATCATATCCTACATTAAACTTTGGTGGTTTTTGTTGGTGTATTTGAGCCCACCCAGATAAACCAGGCTTTATCAAATGTCGCACACTATAATAAGGTATTTCTTTTTCATACAACTCAACTAAATCTGGCAACTCTGGACGAGGTCCAACAAGTGAAATATCACCCTTCAGAACATTCCAAAGCTGTGGCAACTCATCAATACGTGTCTTTCTTAATATATTACCAATTTTTGTAACCCTTGAGGTATTATCCACGTACATTGTTCTAAACTTTATTATTTTTATAACCTTCCCTCCACTACCAATACGATTTTGCTTAAAAAACACACCACCACCATCATCAATTTTGATTGCAATATAAACAAACGGATAAACAAAAAGAGATACGACGCCTAAAATAACAGATACGGATATATCCATAGTTCTTTTCAAGAAATCATAAACAAGATGTGATGAAGATGATATATTTTCTAAAAACCAATTATAATTCACCAAAGAAAGAGGCACTCTGTCGAATATATCCTCGTACACTCTATACTTATCGATAAACCGTACTTTTGAAAAAATAAGATTATATAAATGCGGAAGAATTGGATTAACTTTTTCATTTCGCAGATCAACAACAATAGTAGATACTCCTTCACTATATATCTTACTTATTACTTCTTCTTGGAAGTCCATTGATTCGAGTTTGTCTAAATCAACAGATGAAATAAACTTCATACAGTACCTCGTATTTTGATTTACCTCCTCTTTAAGCTCTTTCATTTCTTTACCGCTTCCTATAAGTAATGCCTTTTCGTGCTTCTTAAATCCAAAAAATGATATTAGGTATACTCTCCAAAAATAAATAAAACCAAAAGAAAATACTAAATCTATAAATAAATTAGTCTTTGGCGTAATACCAAAGTATGGTATTAAATAAAAGAATAATACAGCTATCACACTATTTATAATAAGCGTACGCAATATTATGGAAGGCAGACGACTCTTGAACATCAATGTGTGTTTTTCATACAATCCAGCTATAAAAAATACAAATATCCACATAACAAACACGATAGAAAATGGGATAATATGAGAGACCCACAACTCCATACTTGGTAATCCAAAATAACGTACAAAAAGAGTAAGCCACAGCGCGCCAAGAAAGAATACAATATCTCCAATGAGTAGTACAAAAGCCTCTTTTCTATTTGAAATACCTGTTTTCATATATTTAGAATCTACACTAACGTAAACATATAGTATATAATATATTAAAATCTACATAATATCTATCATGACAAAGAAAAATAAAATATTATATATCATAACTAAATCAAATTTTGGTGGAGCTCAAAGATATGTATTTGACTTGGCTATAAACCTACCTAAAGATACTTTTGACGTAACCGTTGTGTTGGGTGGCGATGGAATACTAAATGATAAACTAAAAAAAGTTGGAATAAAAACAATAATTATAAAACGACTACAAAGAGACGTTAGTATATTTGATGATATAGCTGTATTTTTTGAACTCTTAAGAATTATCAAAGGAGAATGCCCAAATGTAATACATTTAAATAGTTCAAAAATAGGTGGACTTGGAGCTTTTGTCGGGCGTATTTATAATCTGATAAACTATAAAGTGAGAGCACGAATAATCTTTACAGCGCACGGTTGGGCGTTTAACGAACAACGCAAATATTTACAAAAGATTATAATCGAACTGATATCATGGATTACTGTTGTTTTATCTCATAAGGTGATTACTGTTTCGGAGTTTGATTATAGACAAGGTGTTTCGATGCCTTTTGTTGGAAGTAAAATAAAAGTAATACATAATGGAATTTCAAAAATAAATTTTTTGGAGAAAAACTTAGCAAGACAAAAACTATTTGAAAATACAAAAATAAAAACCAACGATCAAACAACAATAATAGGAACAATCTCCGAATTGCACAAAAACAAAGGACTTAAATATGCAATAGAAGCTCTAACAAAACTACCAAAAGAATCCGAAAATATTGTACTTGTTATAATTGGGGAAGGAGAAGAAAGAGAACACATCAATACTCTTATAAAAAAGAACAAACTTAACAAAAAAGTATATTTAATTGGATACAAAGATAACGCATCAGCGCTAATAAAAGCATTTGATATATTTATTCTGCCATCTATAAAGGAAGGACTGCCTTATGTATTACTCGAAGCAGGTATGGCAAAATTACCAACAATAAGCACAGACACAGGTGGTATTCCTGAAATAATTGACGATATGGAGTCAGGTATTTTATTACAAACAAAAAATCCTATGGAGATTACAAGAGCGATTGAATATATGCTTTCAAATAAATCAAAAATGGAAGAATTTGGACAAAAATTATACGCAAAAATGAAAAAAAAGTTTTCCACAGAAAAGATGCTTGCAGAGACTATGCAAATATATAAACTCTGATATACTCTATAT
>CAZPPV010000015.1:0-11089 GCA_964588565.1 uncultured Candidatus Saccharibacteria bacterium
GTAGTATCCCTCCTCTTTACTCCAGCATACTGGAGTAAAGAGGAGGGATTGATGGAGGTTGGGCCTCCATCAATTAATAAATTAACGATGTCACATCATAAATACCAGACGCAAGGTTTTATATTAGGGGGATTTAATATTGGCGAGTCCAATCGCTTTTTGTACATTTTTACAAAAGAACTTGGGCTTGTTGGTGCGTCCGCACAGGGGGTGCGTGAACTGAAATCAAAACTTCGCTACAGTTTGCAGAATTTTTCGTATTCAAAAGTAGACCTTGTGCGTGGAAAGCAGGTATGGCGAATTACTAATGCAGAAAATATTTATACATTATTAGATTTCACAGATAGTATTGAAAAACAAAAAGTTTTTATAAACATAGCAATTTTCATAAAACGATTTTTTGCAGGAGAGGGCTTTCAGGGTGGTTTGTTTGATGAAATCATCAAAGGATTTAAATTTTTGAAATATGAGGAACTAACAACTAATGAATTGAAATCCTTTGAAGTAATAATGGTCCTAAAAATTCTAGAGCATCTGGGTTATTTTGAAGAGACGGAAAAATTCAATTCATTTTTAAAAATAGATAATTGGAACAAAGAAGTATTGGATCAAATGAGTGCTATCAGACCTGAAGCTGTTCGTGAGATAAATAGAGCGATAGATTGTACACACCTCTAAACTCCTGCCAACTATTGTACGCCAAGCGTACAATAGTTGGCAGGAGTGATGTAGTGTGTGGTATAATTTAGTCCATGTTAGAAAAACGAAAAAATAAAATAGACGACCTAAAAAGACGTCTATACGGTAAAGAATTCAAAGAAAAGCCCAAACCTATAGGGGAATTCAAGAAAAAGAAATATCGTGTCAAAGAAGAATGGATGTCAGAAGAACCACCAATGTCTACAAGAAAAAAAATAAAATTAACAAAAAGAAGCATGAATGTCAAAAAAGTACTGATTGCTTCTATTGTGTTTTTTATTATTGCTGTAGGTTTAGCATTTTTTATAATCCATAATGGCTCAAATGTTTTTTCATTAAAAAATGTTGATATAAACATATCAGGCCCTGTTTCTGTAAAAGGAGGAGAGGAGTTTACTTTAAACCTTAGTATAACAAACAGAAACGACAATGCGATGGAATACGCAGACTTAATAACTGAATATCCAAACGGTACATATGCTTCTTTTAATTCACAAAAAGAATTATCAAGAACGAGAGAATCTTTTGGCAAAATAGGTCCAAATAAAACGGTAAATAAAACAATATCTCTTGTTTTATTTGGAAAAGAAAATACAAAAAAAGAAATCAAGTTTACACTTGAATCACGATTTGAAGGGTCTAATGCTATTTTGGACAAAACAGAACCTTATGATATCTTGTTGATATCTTCACCTGTGAATCTTTCTGTTGGTGTTCCAGAAAAAACAGGAACAAAACAAGAATTTGAAACAATCATAAATCTTGAGTCTAACTCCAGTAATACATTAAAAAATCTATCATTGAATATTAACTATCCCCGCGGATTTACTTTTATAAGTGCAAACCCAGCACCAACACAAGGAAAAAATATTTGGAAAATAGGAGATATGTTACCAGCAGGTAAGAGGGTTATAAAGGTAAGAGGGTTCATAGAAGGTCAAGAGGATGCAGAGAAAATATTTACAGTTTCTGTTGGTTCACAAGACCTTAAAAATGAAAGTAATATTAGTACTGTATATAATTCAGATTCAGAACAAATTATAATCTCGAAACCCTTTTTAGGGTTAAATGTTCTTATAAATGGAACAAAGACACCAGAGTATATACTAAAAGATAATAGAACTATAAGATTTGATGTATTGTGGGTAAGTAATTCATCAACAAAAATAACAGATGGGGATATAGAGGTAAAACTTGATGGTAATATTGCGAATAAATTTTCTGTAATTCCAGATAGGGGTGGTTTTTATAAATCACTAAACCATACGATTGAATGGAATAGTAGGACTGGAGAAAATGATCTTTCTGTAATAGAACCCGGAGAAAGTGGGAAAGTTAGTTTTACTCTACAGGCACTCCCTCTGCCAAGCAAAGGTGACGCTGTATTTAAAAATCCAGAATTAAATGTTACAGTAAAAGCAAATGGTAATCAGACCACAGATATGAACATACCAAATAAATTATCTTCATCTGTTTCTAAAAAAATAAAAGAAGAATCAAGTTTAGATGTAACACCAAGGGCTGTATATTATTCTGGACCATTTAAAAATACTGGACCATTGCCACCAAAAGTAAACGAAGAAACTACTTATACAATCATATTCTCTGTCACAAATACTTCAAACAAAGTGTCATCTACTATTGTAAAGACCACACTACCTACTTATGTAAGATGGCTCGGAATGGTATCTCCCTCAAAAGAAGATTTGTCTTTCAACGAACTTGATGGAGAGGTTATTTGGAACGTTGGAGATGTTGACGCTGGAACTGGTTCTGTGAATGGTGCCAGAGAAGTAGCGTTTAAGGTTGCCTTAACTCCAAGTGTAAGCCAGAGCAATAGAATGCCTCTTTTGACAGGCGGTATAACAATCTCAGGTAAGGATACATTCACAGGAACAATGCTGGAAAGTATTAAGAAAGGGCTAGATACGAACCTTTTTTCTGACCCTTCTTTTTCAATTAACCAAGCTTCTGTACGGTAAAAAATAAAAGAAATATGGAAAAAATCATTTCACTAGCAAAAAGAAGAGGGTTCGTATACCCATCGTCAGAGATTTATGGTGGCTTTTCTGGTGTGTATGATTATGGTCCACTTGGAGTTGAGCTTGAAAATAATATAAAATCGCAGTGGTGGAGAAAGATGGTTTATGAAAGAGATGATATCGTTGGTTTGGATTCAAGTATTTTTATGAACCCAAAAATATGGGAAGCGAGCGGGCACACAAAAGGTTTTTCAGACCCACTTGCTGAGTGTAAAAAATGTAATACAAGAATCAGGGTGGATAAAGTTCTAGAAGAGATTGGCGTTTCTGCTGATGAGAAAATGGAAGAGTCAGAAATAGATAAAATATTTAAAGAAAACAAAGATGAAATAAAGTGTCCAAAGTGTGGTAGTCAAGATTTTACTGATGTGAAGAAATTCAATCTCTTAGTAAAAAGTAATCTCGGTGATTTCACAGATGACAATTCTGTTCCAGCATATCTTAGAGGGGAAACATGCCAAGGTATATATGTAAATTATAAAAACGTTTTAGATTCAATGCATTTGAAGTTGCCATTTGGTATAGCACAAATAGGTAAGGCTTTTAGAAACGAGATATCACCTCGTCAGTTTATTTTTCGCGGTAGAGAGTTTGAGCAAATGGAAATGCAGTATTTCATAAGACCAGAAAATGAAATGAGTGAATTTAAGAAATTGAGAGAATATAGATGGAATGCTGTACTTGACCTCGGTATTAGTAAAGAAAATCTGAGGTGGAAACAACACGATAATCTAGTTTTTTATGCCAAAGATGCTTACGATATTGAGTACAAATTTCCATGGGGTTTTGATGAGCTTGAAGGTGTTCATGCGCGTGGTGATTATGACCTAACTGCACACTCAAAAGGGTCAGGCAAACAGCTTGATTATCTTGATCAAGAAAGTGGCAAAAAGTTTATTCCACATATAGTTGAATCGTCTACTGGAGTAGGGCGTCTTGTTTTTTCAATTCTTGCAGAGGCGTATACAGAAGATGAGTTAGGAGGGAAAACACGCGTGTATCTAAAATTTAAACCACAAATTGCACCGGTGAAAGCTGCAGTGTTTCCACTTATGAAAAACAAACCCGAACTCATTGAGAAAGCTCGCGGGGTTTACGATATACTAAAAAAAGAAATCCCTCAGATAATGTGGGATGATAATGGTAATGTTGGCAAGCGTTATCGCAGACAGGATGAGATAGGTACACCATATTGTATCACTATTGATTTTGATACATTAGAAAACAACACAGTGACTGTCCGAGATAGGGATACTGGAGAGCAGGAGCGTATGGAAATATCTAAGTTGGCCAGTTATATCAAAAGTGATATTAAGTAAACAGACGATAACATAAAATGGTATTTTTCACAGAACATAGGAGATTAAAATGGAAAAGAAAGAAAAAGTTTCTGGTTTGTTTGAGTATGTAA
Organism: uncultured Candidatus Saccharibacteria bacterium; assembly: GCA_964588565.1. Lineage (GTDB taxonomy): Bacteria > Patescibacteriota > Minisyncoccia > Phycocordibacterales > UBA1539 > CAYSEK01. The sequence continues at coordinate 4,153 of CAZPPV010000015.1, forward strand.
AATCTGCCTCTAGTTGATTTACCTGAGTGTTCTTATGAAATACGTTAAAAGACGTTTTGCTTACAGTAAGACGCCTTTCTTTTTACCCACTAGTTTCTTTATGGTACACTACCAGTAATTAATAACAGAAAATCAATAACTATTATGAAATTTAAAAAAAGAACATTAAAAAATGGTATGCGAGTAATTACCATACCAATGCCCGAGAATCTTACAGCGACAGTGCTTGTACTTGTTGGTACTGGATCAAAATATGAAACGAAGGAAATAAACGGAGTTTCTCATTTTCTGGAACATATGTGTTTTAAAGGGACAATAAAAAGACCTAATGCTATTGATATTGTTGGAGAGTTAGATGGTATAGGTGCGCAAGTCAATGCTTTTACGGGGCAAGAATATACTGGTTATTTTGCAAAGGCAAGTTTCAGAAAAGTTGATAAATTACTGGACGTTGTTTCAGATATTTATCTTAATCCAGTATTTAATGAAAATGAGATAGAAAAAGAAAAAGGAGTTATCGTGGAAGAGATTAATATGTATGAAGATATGCCATCACACAGTATTCAAGATTTATTTATGGAACTTCTGTATGGGGACCAACCAGCAGGGTGGAATATTGCTGGAGAAGAGGAGATTGTGCGTAGATTAGGCAGAGAGGATTTTATAAAATATCGTAGTAATCATTACGTTGCATCCGCTACTACTGTAATCGTTGCTGGTAATTTTGATGAAAAAAAGATTATAAAAGAAATTGAAAAGAAATTTGAAGATATCTCTATAGAAAAAAAATATACAAAGAAAAAAGTTAAAGAAGAACAAAAGATACCTCAGATTCTGATGAAGTATAAAAAGACGGACCAGTCTCATCTTGTAATTGGTTTTAGGTCGTATGATATTTTTCATAAACAAAATGCGATACTCAGTGTGGTGGCAGGTATTTTAGGTGGTGGGATGAGTTCACGCCTTTTTCAGAAACTTCGAGAAGAGATGGGCGTAGGGTATTATGTTAGAGCATATAATGATGTTAGTACCGACCATGGCGTGTTTCAAGCATCAGCAGGTGTTGATAATAAGAGAGTAAAAGAGGTAATAAAAGCAATTCTTTCAGAGTTCAAAAAGATTAAAGATGAGATTGTATCAGATAAAGAAATAAAGAAAGTAAAAGACTATCTCATTGGTAATATGTATTTGGAACTTGAATCAAGTGATGAACTCGCTAATTTTTATGGAATACAGGAAGTTTTGAAGAAATCTGAAATTACACCTCAGGAGATTGCCAAGAGAATAAAAGGAGTAACTCCAGCCCAAATAAAGAGAGTAGCGGATAAGATATTTGTAAACGATAGGTTAAATATGGCTATTATCGGTCCGTTTAAAAATAGAGAGATCTTCTCAAGTATATTGAAACTATAAAAGCTGTGTTACTATATACAAATGAATGACAGTCAAAAAAACATATCAATAAATATAACAACTGGTACGATTGTAAAGATTTTATTATTTATACTTCTTTTTTATGTTTTATATTTATTGCTTGATTTAGTGCTTGTTGTGCTTACTGCAGTTGTTATTGCGTCTTCAGTAGAGCCAGCTGCCAAATGGTTTGCAAAGTATAAGATTCCAAGAATTCCTGCCGTTATTTTTGTGTATGCAAGCGTTGCTATTTTATTTATTGGTATTTTTTATTTTTTCATACCACCATTGCTAAATGAAGCATCAAAGGTTTCATCAATTTTACCTCAGTATATAAAATCAGCAAGTATAACGAACAAGCTAACAGGAGATAGTTTGACTGGCGCACAAAAAATTGTTGGTGGTTTGTCTAGCTCCATATCAATAAAAGATTTTATCCAACAAGCCAAAGATACGATATCTGGGTTTTCAGGCGGAGCATTTGAAGCAGTAAGTCGTATTTTCGGAGGTGTGTTTAGCTTCCTGATAATAATTGTCGTATCTTTTTATCTTTCTGTCCAAGAAGACGGAATTACTAGTTTTCTAAAATTAATTACTCCAATAAAGCAACAAAACTATGTTATCAATCTATGGAAACGCTCACAATTAAAAATAGGTAGATGGTTTCAAGGTCAATTATTGCTTGGTGTAATAATAGGGGTTTTGGTTTATTTAGGTTTAACAATACTACAGATTCCTTATGCCTTTTTGCTTGCTATTCTTGCTGCAATGTTCGAGTTGATTCCTGTTTTTGGTCCTATATTATCTGCTATTCCAGCGATAGCACTTGGTTTTATTGGTGGCGGTGCTACTTTGGGATTAATGACACTTGCATTTTATATTATAATCCAACAATTTGAAAATCATCTTATTTATCCTCTTGTTGTGAGGAAGGTTATAGGAGTTCCACCTATATTAGTTATACTGGCATTGATTGTGGGTGCTAAACTAGCAGGTTTCTTGGGGATACTTTTATCTGTTCCTGTTGCTGCTGTATTGATAGAAGTTGCAAACGACATAGCCAAAGAAAAACATATTACATAGTTTTTCTCGGACGTTTATTACGCTGGTGTGGGAAATTTGCAAAGCAAATTTCCCACACCAGCGTAATAATTTATATAAATATATTAAAATGAAAGAAAAATTCTACATTACATCATCAATAGCATACGCAAACTCAGGTCCTCATCTAGGATATGCTTATGAGGTTATTTTGGCCGATATTATTGCAAGATATAAAAGACAAAATAAAATAGAAACACTTTTTACTACAGGTACAGATGAACATGGTGATAAGATAATTAGGTCTGCACAAAAAGCAGGTATGGGACCGCAAGCATTTGTTGATGGTAATGTTTTGAAGTTTAAAGAACTTGATGAAAAAATGAATATTTCTTATGATTTGTTTTCACGTACTTCAGACAAAAAAAATCATTGGGTAGGCGCGCAGACTTTTTGGGCAAAACTTCTTTCGAGCGGAGATATATACAAGGGTATATACAAAGGACTTTATTGTGTTGGGTGTGAATCATTTATAACAGAAAAAGAACTCATAAAAGGCAATTGCCCGAATCACGATACTCCACCTGAGGAAATAGAAGAAGAAAATTATTTTTTTAAGCTATCAAAATACACAAAAGAAATAAAAGAAAAAATAATAAGCGATGAATTAGAAATAATTCCAATTGTGAGAAAAAACGAGATACTTAATTTACTTGATGAGGGGCTACACGACATAAGTATTTCTAGGCCAGAGGGGAGTATTCCTTGGGGTGTTCCTGTTCCAAACGAAAAAGGACAAATGATGTATGTATGGTTTGAAGCATTAATAAATTATATTTCTATTTTAGGTTTTGGTAAAAAAGATGACAAAGATTTTAAAATATTTTGGCCTGCTGATGTTCATATTGTAGGCAAAGATATATTACGTTTTCATTCCGCTATATGGCCAGCGATGTTGCTTTCTGCAAAAATTGAATTACCTAGAAAGATACTTGTTCATGGTTTTATTACTTCAAACGGAAAGAAGATGTCCAAGAGTATAGGTAACGTAATAGATCCAATCTCTTTCATAGAAGAACATAGTGTAGAGTCATTGCGTTATTATTTATCTCGCGAGATTTCTCCTTTTGAGGATGGAGATTTTACAGAAGAAAGATTTATAGAAACCTACAATGCAAATTTGGCAAATGGACTCGGTAATTTAATCTCAAGAACACTCAAAATGTCAGAGCAGTATTTTGATGGAGATATTTCACACAAGATTGATGATGTGCCACTGAAGCATGAATTTAAAACTATTGGTAGTTTCAATAAAATCGAAAGTTTTAGTATACCTTATACTATACATAACAATATTCTACCTATTTATCACAAAGAAATGGATTCATTTAGCATAAACATAGCAGCAGATGAAATATGGAGGTTGATAGGTATCTTAGATGGGTATATCACAGAGTATGAACCGTTCAAGTTGATAAAAAAAGATAAAGATAAAACAGAAAATATTATATGGAACGTGCTTTTTGGTCTTTATTATATACAACAAATGTTGTATCCTTTTATGCCAGAGACATCAGAAAAAATAAAAAAACTTATTTGTGCTTCTTTAGATGAGAATGGAATTCCTGTATCGTTCAAGACAAAATTACCAGAAGCGCCATTGTTTTTAAGAAAATAAACAAGATGCCAAAATTTTTTGATATACATTCACATATAAATGATATAAAGTTTGAAGGAGATATCGTTGATGTTGTAAAAAGAATGAAAGAGGAGAATGTATGGACGATAGTAGTCGGTACAGATAGACGTAGCTCTCAACTCGCTGCACAAATAAGTTATTTTTACGATGGTGTATTTTCTGCGATAGGAATACATCCAACAGATGATCCAGAGGGATATTTTAATGAAGAATATTTTGAGGAATTATTAGATTCTCCAAAGGTTGTGGCAATAGGTGAGTGTGGTTTGGATAATTTTAGATCTAAAGATAAAAGTGAACAAGAAAAAAGAAGACAAATTGATTTGTTTGAGAAACAGATAGAGTTTGCGGTAAAGTTTGATAAACCTCTCATGATACATTGTCGCGGTGCACATAAAGAAGCTATAGATATTTTGTCTTCAAAAAAACAAGAATATGGAGAAAAGCTTCGTGGCGATATCCATTTTTTCTCTGAAGGTATAGAAACTGCTAAAAAATATTTTGATTTAGATTTTACTATTTCTTTTACTGGAGTTATCACTTTTACAAATGATTATGATGAAGCGATAAAATATTCACCACTCAATATGATAATGTCTGAAACGGATAGTCCTTATGTTTCCCCTATTCCACACAGAGGCAGTAGAAATGAGCCAATGTACGTAAAAGAGGTAGTAAAAAGGATTTCAGAAATAAGAGGAGAAGATTATGAAAAAATTGAAAAAGCTTTAGTAGACAACGCGTTTCGAGTATTTGATATAAAGCAGTAGCTTATTTTTTTGACTTTTATGTGTGTTTTTGCTACTATCTATCCACTATGAATGATTTGGATAAAAACTTAGATATAGAAGATTTCGAGCCAAGAATATATGAAATTGGTTATCATGTTGTGCCAACCGTTGCAGAAGACAAAATAGAACTAGTGGTTGATACAATTAAAGAATCAATTAAAAAAATGCAAGGAACTATCATTTCTGAAGATATTCCAAAGCTTGTGGAGCTTGCTTATTCTATGGATCACGTTGTAGAAAATAAAAAGACCATCTTTAACAGTGCATATTTTGGATGGATAAAATTTGAAGGTAATCCAAAGAATGTAATAAAAATAAAAGATTTTTTGGATAAAAATGAGAGTATCTTACGTTTTATTATAATAAAAACAGTAAAAGAAAGCGTTTTACCAAAAAAATCTGGAAATAAGACAAAGCAAGTGAGCAGTACAAAAAAAGTAGCCAAAGAAATTACAGATACAAATACAGGCACAGATGCAAAAAATAAAGTAAAAGAAGTTGTATCTGAAGAAGAAGTTGATAAAGCTATTGAAGAATTGGTTGTGTAATTTTTATTTATTAGTTATTCACACAAAATCAATATGTATCTAAATAAAGCAATTATTATAGGTAATTTAACAAGAGACCCAGAATTAAAATCTCTTCCTTCAGGTAATGCTGTAACAACATTTAGTTTGGCAACAAACCGTGTGTGGAAAGACAAAGAAGGTAATAAACAAGAAAGTGCCGACTATCATAATATTGTTATATTTGGAAGACAGGCTGAGAACGTAGCGCAGTATCTAAAAAAAGGAAGCTCCGCTTTAGTAGAAGGACGTTTAACAACAAGAAGTTGGGAGAGTGACGGAGTAAAAAAATACAGAACAGAGATTATTGCTGATAGAGTACAATTTGGACCAAAAAGAGATGGTGGTAGTACTCAAACTACACAAGCTACACAGACACAAACAAATGCAAAAAAAGAAGAGATCGATACAATAGAGTACCCACAAGAAGATATAAATCCAGAAGATATACCATTTTAATTAAATACATAAATAATAAAAAATTATCATGCAGTGTTATTTTTCAGCAAACAATATAAAACATATAGACTATAAAGATATTGAACTTATAAAAAAGTTTATAAATCCCCATGCTCGTATAATGAAAGGGAAGAGAACAAATATATGCTCAAAGCATCAGAGAGCTTTTGCTTTGGCTGTAAAACGAGCTCGTTTTATGGGGTTGGTTCCTTACGTTTCAAGCTAATATCAATACTAATTCAAAATAAACAAAACAGCCCCGACGCAGTCGTGGCTGTTTTGTTGTTGCAGGACAGGTTTTTTAAGATTGTAAAGCTCAATATCAAACATTGCAGGCGTACGCCATAAAGGTATAACCTTTGAATAACTAACATTATGATTATGATTACAAAATTTATCATAATCAACATTAAACTTCGCAAGGATGTTTATAGTAGTTAATTAGACTGTTTTGTTTATTTTTTTTCTACACGCTCCGTGTATTCTCCGTTTTCTGTGTTGACGCGGATTATATCGCCTTCGTTTATGAATAGCGGGGTATTAACAATAAGTCCTGTTTCTATTGTAACTTGCTTTGTTGCTCCTGTTGCTGTGTTTCCTTTTACAGCAGGTGCAGCTTCTATAACTTTGAAATCCATTTTGATAGGTATTTTAATATTCATAATCTGGTCATTAAATACAAGTGAATCTACCAAAGAATTTTCCTTTAAATATCTGGTATTATTTTCTAGAACGTTTTCATCTAGTTTGAATCTATCTTTTGCATCTTCTGGATTAGAGAACCAGTATTCTCCACGATTATTATATAAGTATTTAATCTTGCGTATCTCAATATCTGCTTCTTTTGCTTTGTCTGATACGTGGAATACCCTCTCAACAACTCTTCCTGATATCAAGCTTTTTATTTTAGTTTTATTAACAGGTTTATTTGCTTGTTTACGTGATACTTGTGATGTTATAACCTCATA
>CAZPPV010000016.1:0-10204 GCA_964588565.1 uncultured Candidatus Saccharibacteria bacterium
CGAGCAGAGACGCCATATTTCGAAAGAAACTGGCTCCCTTCATGGGAGAGCTCTGATGGAAACTTCAGAGGTGAAACGGCTAAATCCTTACCTGAGTGCAAGGCCGTGTCTTGTTTTTAACAGGAAGTGCCGCTAGAGGTGAATGGTAACATTTGTCCCAGATAAATAACTATCGCTAAATAATAGAATACAAATTTCTATTATTTGGTACAGAATTCGGCTTATAGACATAAGATCTAAAATTGTAAAAAACCCTATCATTAAAATGGTAGGGTTTTTTACATTTGCTTAAAATTAATTTAGTTTATATAATGTATAGTATTATTATATTTAATAGACTATTTGATTGGTCTAATATAAAACAATATATATGGAAGAAACAGAAACTATCACTAAAAAAAGAAGCAGGTTTAATTTTGACAACATATCTTATTCCTTGATGTTATTACTTGGGTTTTTTATACCTTTATTTTTCCTACCATTTTTGAGTGTTTCTATTGGAATCAGTAAAAGTGTACTTATCTCAGTATTTGTTTCTATTTCTTTTTTCTTATGGCTTATAGCTAGATTAAAGGATGGTAGATTTATTTTTCCTAAAAGTATTATTCTTTTAGGTGGTGTGTTGTTGTCTGCGGTATTACTTTTGTCTTCATTATTTTCACAATCAATAACCTCTTCATTTGTAGGGCTTGGTTACGAATTAGGTACTTTTAGTACAATGTTTGTTATGTTTTTGGTTATGTTTTTATCTTCAATATTTTTTCAGAGCAAGAGAAGGCTATCATTTTTGTATACAGCATTTTTTGCATCAGCTATAGTTATATTCTCATATCAACTATTACGTTTTATATTCTTAAGTTTTGGGCTTCCTTTTAGTGGTATTTTCTCCTATCTTCCTGCAAATCTGGTAGGTAAATGGGTAGATATGTCGATATTTTTTGGTTTTATAACTATTTTATCTCTTACTGCGATAGAACTTGCATCGCTCGGTGATAAGGCAAAAAAAATATTATATGTACTTTTGGGTGCTTCTTTGTTGGTTTTGATTATCGTTAATTTTAAATTACTATGGATAATTGTTGGTATCTTTTCTTTAATTATTTTTGTGTATTCTTTGTCTTTTGGTAATAGTAATATAAAAAATACTTCTGAAAGAAAGATACCAACAGCTCCATTCGTCATATTACTAGTTTCTTTGTTTTTTATATTATCAGGTAGTCTTGTTGGCGATGCTATATATTCTGTATTCAGAGTTCCTCAAGAAGTCTTACGTCCTACTTGGAATCAAACGGTTTCTGTTGCAAAGCAATCATTATTAGATAGTCCTGTATTTGGCGTAGGTCCAAATAGGTTTACTAGTCAATGGCTTTTGTTTAAACCTACTAGTGTCAATAATTCTGTACTGTGGGATATGAATTTTAGTGCTGGTGTTGGTTTTATCCCTTCGTCGATGCTTGTTACTGGGGTAGTTGGGTTCATAGCGTGGATATTATTTTTGTTAGCTTTTATTTATAGTGGAATAAAATCAGTTTTTTTGTCACGTGTAAAGGCAGGAAGAAGTTATATCACGGTGTCTTCTTTTATAGGTTCATTATATCTTTGGACATTTTTGTTCTTTTATGTACCCAATATAGTGATCCTATTCCTTGCGTTTTTAATGACTGGTGTGTTCATAGCATCAATTACAGAGGCAAAGCTTATTAAGAACCATAATTTTTCTTTTCTAGAGGACCCAAGGATTGGCTTTGTTTCTGTTTTGGCTCTTATTTTATTAATTATATCTTCTTTGGTTGGGGGATATGTTTTATTTCAAAAGTTTTTATCTGTAAGTTATTTTCAGAATGGTGTTTATGCATTTAAAGTGAAAGGTAATCTTGATAAAGCAGAACAAGATGTTTCGAGTGCTATAAAACTTAATCAGAATGATCTTTACTATAGAACTTTATCAGGTATAGATATTACAAAATTAAATGGAATATTATCAAGAAAAGGTATTTCTAAAGAAACTATTCGTGCGGAATTCAAAAAAATATCAGAAGATTCTATAAGGAGTGCTATTTTTGCAACGAGGATTGACAAGACAAATTATCTTAATTGGGTTATTTTGGCAAAGGTTTATCAATCTTTGTTACAACTTGGTGCACCAAAAAAGTTTTATGATAGTGCAAAAAAAGCTTATGAAACCGCAGTATCTTTAGACCCAAAAGATCCATCGCTTACACTCGCTATGGCTCATCTTGAGATAGTTGCTGGGAATAAAGATAATGCTAAAAAATATATTGCGCAAGCACTCAATCAAAAGAATAATTACACAGAAGCAATATTCTTATTATCACAGATGCAAGCAAGTGAAGGAAATCTAAAAGCCGCTATTTCTTCAGCAGAAGTTGCATCAATGGTATCACCTAATAATATTGGTGTATTTTTTCAGCTTGGTTTGTTGAGATATAAAGCAAAAGACTATAAGGGTGCAGTATCTGCATTTGGTCGTGCGGTAGATTTAAATTCTAATTATTCAAATGCAAAATATTTTTTAGGTATAAGTTTGAGTAAAATAGGAGATAGTAAATTGGCAATTGCACAATTTAAAGGTTTAGTGTCATTAAATCCAAACAATGTTGAAATTAAGAAAATCTTAAAAAATCTAGAAGGAGGAGAAAAACCATTTGTGAATGTATCTAACGGAGCACCAGAAAATAGAAAGAGTTTGCCCATAAAGGAGTAATTATTGTAAAAAAAATTAACTATTGAAATTAAGTGGTTGGTAAAGTATTTAAAATATTTAATAAAGAGTTTAGTGGCTTGCATCAAGCCGCTCTTCTCCTGGGTTCATTCGCTCTTATATCTCAAATACTAGCTCTTTTTCGCGATCGCTTATTTGCCCATTTTTTTGGAGCTGGAGCAACTCTCGATGTATATTATGCCGCTTTTCGTATACCTGATTTGATATATGCTACAATCGCATCACTAGTATCTGTTACAGTTCTGATACCTTTTATCATAAAAAAGATGGATGGAGATATAAATATAGTAAGAAAATTTCTTAGTGATATTTTTACATCTTTTTTTATTTTGATTGTTTTTGTAAGTATAATTATATTTTTATTTGTCCCATTCATATCTTCTATAATTTTCCCAGGTTTTTCTATAAGTGAGCAGAATTCTTTAGTAGCACTTACAAGAGTACTACTTATTTCACCGATTCTGCTTGGAATTTCTAATTTGTTAGGAAGCGTGACTCAGACATTTAAAAGATTTTTCGTTTATGCTCTTTCTCCTGTACTTTATAACATTGGTATCATTTTTGGCATATTGTTTTTGTACCCAACATATGGAATTGTTGGGCTTGGGTATGGTGTGGTATTAGGCGCATTGCTCCATCTTTTGATTCAGATCCCTATTGTTGCAAAGCAAAAGCTTTTACCAAAGTTCTCTTTAAATATAAAAATGAAAGATATAAAAGAGGTGATAACATTGTCATTACCACGTACGTTGGGACTTTCCGCAAATCATATTGCATTACTGGTACTTGTTTCTTTTGCTTCCACAATGATGGAAGGCTCAATCGCTGTGTTTAATCTTTCCTTTAATCTTCAGTCGGTACCATTGTCTGTTATAGGTGTTAGCTACTCTGTCGCAGCTTTTCCAACGCTTGCTAAACTTTTCTCAAAAAATAAGATGGGAAAGTTTATGGAGAATATTATCACAGCTGCTAGGCATATATTATTTTGGTCAGTTCCAATATTGGTATTATTCATAGTATTACGTGCACAAATAGTAAGAACAATTTTGGGTTCTGGTGCTTTTGGTTGGAACGATACAATGTTGACTGCTGCATCGTTGGCACTGTTTTCTGTATCGTTGCTCGCACAAGCACTAGTTTTATTGTTTGTTCGTGGTTACTATGCAGCTGGAAATACAAAAAAACCATTGATGATAAACGTAATCTCTTCCACATTTATAATATTATTTGCTTATATTCTTGTTGGTTTGTTTAAAAATATAGATACTTTTAGGTATTTTATAGAGGCATTATTACGTGTGCAGGATATTCCTGGTACTGTAATGTTGATGTTGCCTCTAGCATATTCTCTTGGTATGTGTATTAATGCAGGACTTTTGTTTACTCTGTTTAAGCGAGATTTTGGTAAATACCCTGCCCCATTTGAGCTTACATTTCGACATAGTTTTTATAGTGCGGTAACAATGGGTTTTGTCGCATATCAATTTTTACAGATATTTGCAAAAGTATTTAATATTGATACTTTTTGGGGAATATTTTTACAAGGTTTTTTGTCGGGTATTTTCGGGATTATTTCAGGAATTATATTGCTTAAAATACTAAAAAATAAAGAAATTACTGAAATTACGCAGGCTCTTCATACTAGATTTTGGAAAGCACGACCTGTGGTGTCAGAGCAAGATGAGTTATAAAACTTAAATTAATATAATATTTATTTAAAAACCAATCCTGATTAGAGATACTACTTATCGTTAATGTTTTTTATTTATATTGTCTTTTGTGCTATTCTTTGTTGATATTATGGAAAATATACGAAATTTTACAATTATCGCTCATATTGATCATGGTAAGTCTACACTTGCCGATAGGATGCTTGAAATGACAGGTACAATAGAAGAGCGTAAGATGAAAGACCAAGTACTTGACCAGATGGAACTTGAGCGAGAGAGGGGTATTACCATCAAAATGCAACCAGTGAAGATGGAATATAAAAAAGGAGACGAAACATATATTTTAAATCTTATAGATACCCCAGGTCATATTGATTTTTCGTATGAAGTATCTCGAGCCTTAAAGGCTGTGGAGGGTTCAATTCTCCTTGTTGATGCAACACAAGGAGTACAAGCTCAGACACTTTCAGTTCTTAATATGGCACGTGAGCTTGGAATTACAATAATTCCAGCATTATCAAAGGTAGATTCTCTACTAGCTAGAGTTGATGAAGTGAAAGAAGAGATAATCACACTTCTTGAATGTGATGAAGATGAGATATTTGAGGTGTCTGGAAAAACAGGAGAAGGTGTTGGTGAACTTTTAGATGAGATTGTAAAAAAAATACCAGCGCCAAAATCGGAATACATAAATTTAAATATTGAGAAAAGCATTGGACTAAGGGCACTTGTGTTTGATTTTGAGTATTCTACTCATAAAGGAATTATTGTGTATGTACGAGTTCTTGATGGAGAAATAAAAAAAGGAGATAATCTAATGTTCTTACAGGCAAAGGAAAAATTTGTAGCTTTGAATGTTGGTATATTTCACCCGGACACTGTAGATACAGGAATTTTATCTTCAGGTACTATAGGTTATATTGTTACTGGTATAAAAAAAACCGGCGTGGCGTCTGTTGGAGATACTATTACTTCATTTAAAAATCCACTGCCTGCTTTATCTGGATATATGGAACCAAGACCTGTCGTATGGGCGTCAGCGTATCCAAAAAGTCAGGATGATTTTGCGTTACTACGACAATCTCTTGAGCGTCTTAAGCTTTCAGACCCATCTATCTCATTTGAAGAAGAATCATCTGGGTCTTTAGGGAGGGGATTTAGGTGTGGGCTTTTAGGTATGCTTCATCTTGAGATTATTATGGAGCGTCTGAGGCGTGAATTTGACCTTGATATTATAATGACAATACCAAGTATTACATATGAAGTATCTAAGAAAGGTGGTAAGAGGATTCCTGTTTATACTCCCGCAATGTTTCCTGACGATGGGAGTGTTGATGATGTGTTTGAACCTTGGGTTATTGCAAAGATAATAACACCGCCACAATATATGGGTGGTATAATGCAAATGTTGTTTGACCATGAGGCAGAAGTTGGTGAATCTGAAGTATTTGGTGACAGTAGAAATTCAATACAATTCGAAATGCCACTACGGGAACTTATGCGTAATTTTTTTGATGAACTAAAAAGTGTTTCTTCTGGTTTCGCTTCTTTGTCATACGAAATAGGAGAAATGAGACATGCTGATGTTGTTCGTCTAGATATTTTAGTTGCAGATGAAATGGTACATGCTTTTTCTCGTATTGTTTCTAGGAAAAGAGTGCAAAAAGAAGCTGAACAAACAGTAGAAAGACTTTATAAAATATTACCAAAACAGATGTTTACAGCAAAAATACAAGGTAAATCTCTAGGTAGAATTCTTTCTTCAAAAACACTTAGTGCTATGAAAAAAGATGTTACAGGTCATCTATATGGTGGAGATATAACCAGAAAAAGAAAACTTTGGGAAAAACAGAAAAAAGGTAAAAAGAGAATGAAAGAACAAGGCAGAGTAAACATTCCACAAGAAGTATTTCTCAAGATGATGAAATCAGATGATAATTAATATTAGAAAAAAGCTGGAGCAGAATATAACATAACCATACTTATGATTATTAATACAGATAGTATTCCCCAGATAATCTTTATTTTCTTTTGATGTTTTTTGTTGAATAACATATTATAATATATAATATATAATATACATTATATATACATATTTGTATAGTTATTTTTTCATGTTAAACTTTAATAAGAAAAGAGAAATAAAAGAAATGCTTTATTCTAAGATCGTAATTGGTTTGTTGGGTATTATTTTTATTTTTATTGCAAATGGTACATGGAATGTATACAAGAAAGCTAGTTTTGCAAGTGGTAATAAAAATGTAGCAGAAAATAGTTTAAATAAACTAAAAGTTAGAGAAAAGATACTTACACGTGATATTAGTACGCTCAAAACACCACGCGGGGTAGAGGCACAGGTAAGAAATAAATTTGGATTTGTTAAGAAAGGAGAAGAAGTTGTTGTAGTAGTTAATCAAGATAAAGCAAATAGTCACAATAAAGAAAATAATATTGGATATTCTTCAGGATGGTGGAATAAGATTTTAAGTTATTTGGGAAAATTATATGCGGGTATCGTTCAGTGGTAGGATGGTTGCTTCCCAAGCAACAGACGGGAGTTCAATTCTCCCTACCCGCACAAACAGACATTTCTCACACTGAAAGCGCGCTCGGCGGGCGCGCTTTCAGTACAAAAATAATGAACACGATGCGAAGGATTTTAGTATAGTGTAGTTAGAATTGAACCGAAGTGGCACGAAGACTGATATTCAAGCGGAGTACGAGAGTGTGAAATGAGCTTATGTGTATACCATTATGAAGAATAAACTATAGAATCAAGTAAAAACCTAGGAGTTATCTATTGGGACCTGGAATCATACGTTATATTTCTTAATAAAAGTTGAACGTAAGATTTATCCAGTAAATTGTTATCTTTGTATGTTATAATGAATTATATTGATTACATCAAATATCAAATAGCATCACAAAATATTTGATATATTTTTTTTATTAAATATTTATTTAAATAGATTTACATGGACTTATCTAATATAAAAGGACTATCATCATCTGAAGTAAAAAAATTACAAGAAAAGTACGGTAGTAATGAGATTGAAACAAAATCTCAATCAGCACTCGTCCGTTTTTTAAAAAAGTTTATTGACCCGATACCACTTATGATAGAGGCAGCGTTACTTCTTTCAGTAATTGCTGGTAAGTGGGAAGATTTTACCATCATATTTATACTTCTCGGTGTTAATATTTTAGTTGATTTTTTTCAAGAAGAAAAGGCAAATAAAGCTTTGCAGGCACTCAAGAGTACTCTTTCTCCAACTGCGGTTGTGTTGCGAGACGGTGTTTTTACTACAATTAATGCAAGTGATTTAGTTGTTGGAGACGTTGTTAAACTGATAATAGGTGATATTGCTCCTGCTGACATGGTATTACTTGATGATACGTATGCATATGTAGACCAAGCAGCTATAACAGGTGAATCGTTGCCAGTTGAAAAAAAGAAAGGTGATAGTGTGTATGCAAGTTCTACAATTCAAAAAGGTAAATTTCTTGCTCGTGTAACACAGATAGGAAAAGATTCTTCTATAGGGAAAGATGCAGCACTTGTAGCAAAAGCCGGAAGAGAAGAACAAAGCCATTTTCAAAAAGCAGTTTTAGGTATAGGTAAATTTTTGATTATACTTTCATCTGTACTAATTGTTATTGTATTTATTTCACTAATGTATCGTGGGGATTCATTTGTGGAGTCTGTACGCTTTGTTTTAGTATTAGCTGTGGCATCTATTCCAGTTGCTTTACCTGCTGTACTTTCTGTTACGATGGCTATTGGTGCGTCTGCACTTGCAAAGAGAAATGCTATAGTTTCTAATTTTAAGGCTATAGAAGAGTTGGCTGGTGTTGATAATTTATGTGTTGATAAAACAGGAACACTAACAAAAAATGAGATTGCAGTAGCAGTACCAAAGGTATACGGAGATTTTACGGTTGAGGATTTGTTTACTTATGGATTGTTGTCAATTGATAATGAGAATAGAAGTACAATAGAAGATGCAATATATTTTTATGCGAAAGAGCATAATTTTACAAAGAAAGTGTCTGGATATACTATTGACAAATTCACACCATTTGATCCTGTGCGAAAAATGACTGAAGTGATGGCACATTCTGGCGTAGATACAATTAGTATTATAATGGGTGCCCCGCAAGTCGTTATAGAACAAATAAAAGAAGATTCTTCTAATTCTAATAATGATTTTTCTAATGATGTAGAAAAGTTCGCTACAAACGGATTCAGGACTTTGTTTATAGCTCGTAGAGAGGGTAACAAAGTTCTTCCTGTTGGTGTTATACCTCTCATTGATCCACCTCGTGATGATTCAAAATCAACAATTTTTGAAATAAAAAAAAGGGGAGTTGATGTAAAAATGCTTACGGGGGACAATACTGCTATCGCAAGATTTATTGCAAATATGCTAGATGTTGGTACAAAGATTGTTAATAGCTCGGTGCTCAGTAGGATGAAACAGACAGAGTCAGATGAAGATGATTTAAAAGTTATCAATGAAACTGATGTGTTCTCGGAAGTTATTCCTGAGGATAAGTATAATATTGTTGATGTATTGCAAAAACATGGGCATATCGTTGCTATGACAGGAGATGGAGTAAATGACGCTCCAGCATTAAAGAAGGCAGATATTGGTATTGCTGTTTCTGGGGCATCACCTGCCGCACGGTCTGCTGCAGATATTGTACTTTTAGATAACGGACTTTCTGTGATTAAAGACTCCATTGACTCAGCGCGTACGATTTTTGCACGTATGCAGTCATATGTGACGTTTCGTATTGCGCTTACAATCCGTATTCTTTTCTTTATCACCTTGTCGGTACTTATCTTTAATTATTCTCCACTATCAGCAATAATGGTTATATTACTTGCATTATTGAATGATATACCAGTTATGTCTATTGCTTATGATAATGCTCCAATAGCAGAAGAGCCAATTAGGTGGCACTTGTCTGATACAATTTTTATATCAACTATACTTGGTGTTACTGGTCTAGTTTCTTCTTTCGTGTTGTTTTATTGGCTTAATGTTAGTGGATTTAGTATTGCTATCATACAAACAATACTCTTCTTAAAACTTGATGTAGCAGGTCATTCCACACTCTATCTTACACGTACTGGACGAAAACATTTCTGGGAACGTCCATTTCCATCTCTTAAGTTTTTTATTCCTGCTTTTGGCTCACGTATCATTGGTACTATAATTGTGTTTTTTGGAATTTTGATGCAATCGATTAGTTGGCAATATATCTTATATATATGGATATATTCTATTTTATGGTTCTTGTTGAATGATCAAATAAAGATATTTAGTTATAAAATACTAGATCTATATAAGGAATTAAAAAGAAAAAGAAATATTAAGAAAAAACATGTTACATCTGTTTAACATGCATCTTAATATAGATTTATATATATTTTAATATTATGGTATAATCCTTATACTTTATTAATTAAAAAAATATAAAATTTATGGCTAAAGTAACAATTTACACAACTCCAACTTGTGGATATTGTCAAATGGCAAAGGAGTTTTTCAAAGAAAAAGATATAGAGTTTGAAGAATTCAATGTTGCAGAAAATGAAGAAAAACGTAAAGAGATGATAGAGAGAAGTGGGCAAATGGGAGTTCCTGTAATTTATGTCGATGATGAGATGACCGTTGGTTTTGATAAGGTACATTTAACAGAGCTTCTGGGTTTGTAATAAGACATAGAGATTCAAACAAAAAAAACACCAGTACTGGTGTTTTTTTTGTTTGAATCTCTATGT
>CAZPPV010000017.1:0-10156 GCA_964588565.1 uncultured Candidatus Saccharibacteria bacterium
CGCTACTCCACGTTTTCGTGATAAGCTTGTAAAACTTATTGAAACTACAGAATTAAATTCTATAGTCATAAATATAAAAGACTATTCAGGTACGATATCTTTTAAAACTGATAATCCAGCACTAAAGGATATAAAAGGTCGTGGATGTGTATCTACTAATATGAGGGATTTTATAAAATTATTACACAGTAAGGGTATTTATGTTATTGGAAGAATTACTGTTTTTCAAGATCCATATTATTCAAAAAAATACCCCAAACTAGCAGTAGAAAAGAAAAATGATAAAGCTATGACATGGAAAGACCATAAAGGTATTAGTTATATAGATCCAGGAGCAAAAGCATTTTGGAAATATATTCTTATGTTATCAAAAGAATCATACGATATTGGATTTGATGAAATAAATTATGATTACATTCGTTTCCCCTCGGATGGAAACATAAGAAATGTTTATTATCCATTTAGTGAAAAAGAGATACTTGCTGATCCTCGTTTTGGTAGGGCAAGAATAATACAAAGTTTTGCAGAATATATAAATAAAAACATGTCTGGTACTGGGGCAGTAATTTCAGCAGATTTGTTTGGGTATACAACTACAAATTATGATGATTTAGGTATTGGTCAAGTTCTAGAAAGGATACTGCCTTATTTTAATTATGTTATGCCAATGGTCTACCCCTCTCATTATAATTCTGAGTTTTTGGGAATTAGAAATCCTGCAGAGAGTCCATACAAAGTGGTAAATTATTCTATCAAACATGCGGTAGGTAGAATAAATGATTTAATAGATGAAGGTAGTTCAACGAGTACAACAACCCGAGCAATTTTTCTGCGTAATCTTGCTAGAAGTGGGAACAATAATCTTTCTAAAAATCAACTGCGTCCATGGCTTCAAGATTTTAATCTCGGAGCGATATATACACCACAAATGGTACGTGCGCAGATACAGGCAACCTACGACGCAGGTGTTAAAAGCTGGGTGTTGTGGGATGCTGCAAATAGATACACTAAAGAGGCATTACTAGAAAATTAAAAGAATTCATTTTATTTGCCAAAATGAAGTGTAGTTGATGTCTTAATTTAAGTCTAAAGAAAAAGATGTATTCATACATTTAGGTGTACATTGCTTAAATAGCTTGGAGCTTGACAAAACTATATAAAAGTGCTATATTAAAAACAGGTTTTTCTTTGATATTTAAGGGGATTAGTAATGAAAAAGTTGTTTCTTATTGTCTTTTGTATTTTGTTAGTTATACCTAGTTTTGCATCAGCAGAGATGAGTCCTTCTGAAGCACGATGGGATTTAACAAAAAAGACTGCCGGTTTTACTGCCGGTTTTATGTCTGGTCTGGCATTCCATGAACTTGGACACGAAATAGTTGCTAGGTCTGAAGGTATGAATATTAAATGGAGAGGTGATAATTGGAGGGTAGCTAATGCCACAAATTCTCAATGTCGTGAAATCTCTGTTGCAGGGTTTGGGATGCAGATACTTTCCACTGAAGTTATCCTTCGGTCAAAAAGTATTTCAAAGGATAATTCATATGTATTGGGATGGTTAGCCTATAATATTGTCAATCAGATTTCGTATCCATTGAGGAATGAACTTTCCTCTAATGGGCATGCTGATCTTGGAAATTATAAAAAGCATGGAGGTAACGTAAGAATTTTAGAGACTGCGTTGATTGCTCATGCAATTTGGAGCTTTTATCGCTTAAAGAACAATCCAGATACCCCTTTCTTTATTACAGCAACTTATAAGGAAATTCAAATCGGATTTGGGTGGAAATTTTAAGGTTAGCCCCCATAAAAAGTTTTTTTAAAAACTTTTTATGGGGGCTTTTGTTATGACGCAGTCTGTATTATAATTCTATTTATGGAAGATAAAGAAAAAATCACATATTTTGCGGAGACTGATGCACGTGGAAAAAAAGTCCCATTTGGTATCAAAGCAAAAGATAGAACAAGACATGTTTATATAATAGGAAAGACAGGAATGGGTAAGTCTACGATGCTTGAAAATATGGCAGTGCAAGATATTCAAAATGGTGAAGGATTTGCTCTTGTTGACCCGCATGGCAAGACAGCAGACCTTTTGCTTGATTATATACCAGAAGAACGTAAGAAGGACGTTGTATATTTTGCCCCATTTGATATTGATAACCCAATCGCCTTTAATATAATGGAGGATGTTGGGCCTGACAAGCGACATTTAGTAGCCGCGGGTCTCATGAGTGCGTTTAAAAAGATTTGGGTGGATGCATGGTCTGCTAGAATGGAATATATTTTGGGTAATGTTATTCTTGCACTTTTGGAATATCCAGGAGCAACTATGCTTTCTATAAATAGAATGTTGACGGACAAAGATTATCGTAAGGCTGTGGTAGCAAACATAACGGACCCTTCCACAAAATCATTTTGGGTAGACGAGTTTTCAAAATATACTGATCGTTATACGGCAGATGCAACACCTGCAATACAAAATAAAGTTGGACAATTTACCGCAAATCCTCTTATTCGTAATATGGTTGGTCAGGAAAAATCCTCTTTTGATAT
This sequence comes from uncultured Candidatus Saccharibacteria bacterium, assembly GCA_964588565.1. Classification (GTDB taxonomy): domain Bacteria; phylum Patescibacteriota; class Minisyncoccia; order Phycocordibacterales; family UBA1539; genus CAYSEK01. The sequence continues at coordinate 2,557 of CAZPPV010000017.1, forward strand.
AAGGAAAATAATGGATGAGAAAAAGATTCTTATTATAAACCTTTCAAAAGGACAAATAGGTGAAGGAAATGCAAATCTTTTGGGCAGTATGATTATTACCAAAATTTATTTGTCTGCCATGTCGCGCGCAGATGTTACTGAGACTGAGATGCAAAAACTTCCAAATTTTTATTTATACGTAGATGAGTTTCAATCATTTGCGAATGAATCATTTGCAGACATATTATCCGAAGCACGAAAATACAAACTTAATCTTACTATTGCGCATCAGTATATAGAACAAATGTCAGACGAGGTGCGTAGTGCTGTTTTTGGAAATGTTGGAACAATGATAACGTTTAGGGTTGGGGCATTTGATTCAGAGGTTCTTGAAAAAGAGTTTGCTCCTGTGTTTACGTCAGAAGATCTTGTAAATCTTGGATTTACCCAAATATACCTTAAGCTTATGATAGATGGCATTGGTTCACATCCGTTTTCTGCAACAACAATGCCTCCGATTGCACCACCAGAGAAGTCTATCAGAGAGGAGGTAGTAGAGATTTCTAGAAAGCAGTTTGCGCATCCAAAAGAAGAAGTAGAAAATACTATCAAAGAGTGGTATAAACCAGTTGTATTACCAAAAAAGGAAATTATATCAAAAAAACCAGAAGAAATAAAAAAAGAATTTACTCCTTCTCGTAGTGTTGGTAACGTACCACAAAAACAGACTGTGTTTAAAGAGAGGAAGGAAACATTGAAACCGCTATCTCTAAATGTTTTAAAATCAAACAATAAAAAGAATACGTTTCAGAAAAAAATAGATGATAAAGGTCCAACTCCAGAAAAGATGAGTAGCTTAAAAGAAGCTCTCGCTGGGGTTATGAAAAAGGATATTTCTGGGGTTGTAGAAAATCTTCCTGAAATAGAAAAAAAGAAAATTATACCCATAAAATCATCTCAAAATAAATCAAAATTTACTATACCACCTAAGAAAAAAGATGTTACAGATAAAGTTAAACAAAAAACAAATACGGATATACCGTTAGTACAAGAAAAAGAAGAGGTTTCAGAAGAAACACTGAAGAAGATTTTAGAATAAATGTTAAAAAAAATTATTAAAATTTGTGTATCCATATTAGTATTCTTTTTTTATTTTAAGGTTGCTTTTGCACAGGTTGTGATAAATGAGATAATGTACGATTTACCGAAGGATTCAGGTTCGGATATTGGAAGAGAATGGATAGAAGTATTTAACAACGGCAGTAAAGATGTGGATTTATCAGGCTGGCGATTTTATGAGGCAAAGACTAATCATAGATTAAAATTATTTAAAGGAAATAGTGTCTTACACGCTGGTGGATATGCTATTATTGCTGATAATCCAGAAAAGTTTTTGGTGGATAATGTTGGATTTGCAGGCACTATTTTTGATAGTTCTTTTTCTCTGAAAAACACAGGAGAAGCTATTGCACTTAGGGATTCTAGTTTAGTAGATATTGATTCTGTAACCTATAGTTCAAAGCAGGGAGCAAAAGGTGATGGTAATTCTTTGCAAAAAATAAATAATAGTTGGGCAGCGTATTCACCAACTCCAGATCATGTCAATTTGGGAGTTCCTCTCTCAAGTGGTCAAGGTTCAGTCTTGCCAATTTTAATACAGGTGAAAAAGCCACAATCTTCTGTTTTGATAAATAATAGATTATTACCAATAGATCCTCAAATATTTACTTATATAAAAGTACTTTCAAAAATCGTTGTTGTTGGGGCGGATATTTTACTTAAAGGAGAAGCATTAGGACTAGAGAAAAGACCACTCCCGCGTGCTCGTTATGTATGGACTCTTGGCGATGGGGGAACAAAAGAAGGGCAAAGTATTCTTTATCATTATAATTATACTGGTAAATATGTAGTAATACTCAATGCTTCATCTGGTAAATATTCTGCGTCTGACAGGGTTATAATGGATGTGATTCCTGAAGATATTGAGATTTCTTCAGTCGGGACAGGTTCTGATTCTTTCGTTGAGTTGTACAATAAAACAAAATATGAAATTAATCTTTCCTTATGGCAACTGCGTGCTGGCAGTAAAAATTTCATTATACCAAAAGACACAATCATCTTACCAAAAAGTAAGATAATTTTTTCGCCACAAAATACGAAATTTATGATAATAAAGAATCAAAAAATTGAACTTTTATATTCAAATGGTTTTCTTGCCCGTATATTCACTTGGGGTTTGGACCCGCAAATGAAGGTAAGTAGAGCAGTATCTGTTTCTAGTAATTCCATTCAAAGTCGGACATTGGATAGATTAAAACTGAAGACTCCTGTTAGGGTTAGTATAGTTCAGAATGTTAAAAAAGCTAAAGCTAAAGTGAAAACTAAAGTTTTACTAGGAAAAGAAAAAGTAATGTTAAATACAAATAATATTGCAGGCAAAAATCAATCCGCGAATGTTTTTACAGTCCCGAATAATAAAGGGACATATAGATGGACCTTGGGGTTATTAGGGATTTTGTCGGTCGCTATTTTTGGGGTCTTCTTAATAAGAAAAGAAAAATATTCTAAAGAATCCCCCTCATCTAACCAAAAAGATACAGATGCTGATGAATATGAGATAATAGAAGAATAGTTTGATTATAGTATTGCTCTGTAGTATAAATAACTGACGATGAACAACAAAAAGAAAAAAATAATTTTAGTGACTGGGGGCGCAGGGTTTGTTGGCTCACATTTGTGTGAGAGACTTATACAAGACGAAAATAACAATGTCATATCTCTGGACAATTACTTCACAGGTTCTAAAGATAATCACATAGAGGGTGTGGAGTATAGAGAGGGACACACTAAGGATATAGAAAAACATATACCTGAAACACCCGATATTATTTATCATCTCGGAGAATATTCACGCGTTGAGCAAAGCATACTTGAGCCAGATGTTGTTCATGATTTCAACACACTTGGTACGCATGCAGTGGTGGAATTTTGGAAAAACAAAAAGTGTAAATTGGTTTATGCTGGTAGTTCTACTAAGTTTGGTGACGATGGTGCTACTAGATACACTTCGCCGTATGCACGCACTAAAGCAGAAAATTCAGAATTGGTGTGCAAGGTTGGAGAACAAGCAAAACTACCGTACGCTATTACCTACTTCTATAATGTGTATGGAGAACGCGAGCGTTCCGGTGTTTATGGTACTGTAATTGAACATTTTAAACGCATGTATCTTTCTGGTGCGCCATGCGCAGTGGTTGCCCCTGGAACACAAGTGCGTAATTTTACTCATGTTACTGATATTATTGATGCACTTGTTTTAGTGGGAGAGAATGGACAATGTGACGAATATGGATTAGGAAGTGAAAAGATATATTCTATTCTTGAAGTGGCGGAAATGTTTAATTTTGGTAAGGATGTAGTGATGTTTCCAGAGAGGTCGGGGAATAGAATGACTTCACGTCTTGATACTACAAAAATATATGCGCTTGGATGGAAAGCAAAGCGAGCTCTTCCTGAATATATACACACTTTCACTGATACTCACACACGGGGGAATAGGCGTGAAAAGCGCGTACTTGTGTTTTCAACCACGATGCATCCAATTGCTGGACTTGCAGAGAATTCACTCGTGGATCTTGCGCGTGCGATGCCAACTGTTCATTTCGATGTGATTACTACTCGCTTTATACGGCGCGCTGATGAGATAGAGTCGCCTGCACCGAATATTTATCTTCATCGTGTTGGTATAGGTACGTCGATTGATAAATTTTTACTACCTATTCTAGGGTTTTTTACTGGACGTACACTTACCAACCGTCACGATTATCTTTTTACTTGGTCGCTGATGGCAAGTTACGCAACACTCGCCGCAGTGTTAATTAAGCGTGTAAAACACATGGCACTTCTTGTAACACTTGCAGATCAAAATCTTGATGATTTATCTGGCGTTCATCGTGTGTTTTTACGTGGTATGATTTCACACGCTGATCAAGTATATGGTACGCATGGAGCGCAAGAGGTATCCATAGCACGTACTGTCGGGAAAGTACTCCCACGCAACAGCCTAGGTGAAGGTGACGCGTTTGCTAATGCACTACGGTATGCATATGCGGATACTGTTAGACGAAAACAAGAAACAAAATAAATTTTGTAACTCAAGGTGGTGGGTTGACAGAAATGATATTTTAATGTATCTTGTGTCTAGATTTTGTAGTTTAACATTATTTAGGACACTGTAGGTTGTGTTGTTTGCTCTAAGTTTTTATTCTTTATTACCTAAAGGAGAGATGCTAATGAAAACGGCAGTTTTGATTCATGGTTGTTATTTGCAAGCTGGTGACTGGGAGAATATTGTTTGGGGTGATCCTAGTGTTGGACGTCTCGGACGAGCTTCAAAAGGATTACAAGTTGCGCGCAAAGAAGGTGCAAGCTTTATTTATTGGGGGACAGGGGCATCTGAAAAAAATGGTGTCAAAGAATCTCAGTATACATTTGACTATGCAGTTGCACATTGCATGGAACTTCCTGAGTTTGCTGATTTTAATACAGATAACATTGAGCAATTTTTTATTTCCGGTTCATTCATTGATACTGAGTCACAAACTACACTTCAGGAAACAAGTAATGCAATGGTGATGTGCATGAAGGAAGGTATCAAAAGATTAATTCTTGTTTCTTCACCTACACACATCGCGAGATGTTTGCAAAGTGCTGAAATTATACGTTCTAATTTTTTGTTTACAGGACTGGAAGTCTTTGCTGTTGCGTCGGATACTTGTTATGAAGGTTCAATTCCAGATGATGTGCTTATTGTTGAGCCTCCTCATCGCGCAGATAGAGCTGAAATTCCATTGCATGAGACTCTCAAGTTGGCGATGTTTGCTCGTAAATTGGATGAAGAAAAAGCATTAAAATTCAATGACGAACTCCTTGCTTTTCTGGAAGAGCAACGACAGAAATTAATGTTCTAGTTAGTCATTCAGGGTGGTACGATTGTGCCATCCTGTTTTTTTTTGTATAATTACGTTATGAAGAAAATACTTATATTCTCATTAGTGTATTATCCATCTCATGTTGGTGGGGCAGAAGTGGCAATCAAGGAAATTACTGACCGTATCAATCCGAAAGATATTGAATTTGATATGGTGTGTTTGCGGTTTGATAAGAATCTGCCGGAAGTAGAAAAAATCGGGAATGTAACAGTATATCGTATTGGATTTACAAAAAATGCACCGACGATGTCGGATTTAAGAAAATTTCCGCTTCATCTAAATAAACTATGGTTTCAAATAGCAGCTTGCATTAAAGCACACAAGCTAAATAAAAAAAATAACTATGATAGTGTGTGGGCAATGATGGCACACTCCGCAGGTGTCCCTGCAGGGCTTTTTAAAACTTTTCACCCTAAAGTGTCGTACGTTTTGACATTACAAGAGGGTGATCCGCCGGAATATATCAAGAAAAAAATGTTACCACTATATCCGCTTTTCAAACGCGGGTTTATTAAGGCGGACATAGTTCAGACAATTTCAACATTTCTTGCTGGTTGGGCGCGAGATATGGATTATAGTGGAAAAATTGAAGTTATACCGAATGCTGTGAATATTGCGCATTTCTCGCAGGAGTACTCACAATCCGACCTAGATGATTTAAAGAAAAATCTTGGTAAAAAAGATAATGAAAAATATATTATTACAACCTCACGACTTGTACATAAAAACGCAGTGGATGATGTTATTGTTGCCCTTGCTTATCTTCCAGAGAGTGTGAAGTTTGTTATTCTTGGGATTGGTCCAGATGAGGATAAACTTAAAGCATTGGCAAAAGAAAAAGGTGTTGAGAGTAGAGTGATGTTTATGGGTCAAGTTGACCACAGTGAGTTGCCAAAATATTTAAAGATTTCAGATGTATTTACGCGCCCATCGCGTTCAGAAGGTATGGGTAATTCATTTGTAGAGGCAATGGCTACAGGTATTCCCGTTGTTGCGACACAGGAAGGCGGTATTGCAGATTTTTTGTTTGACAGAGAACGTAATCCAGATAAAGAGTCAACAGGAATTGCAGTAGATACTGATAATCCAAAAGACCTTGTGCGTGGATTAAAGAGTGCTCTTGAAGACAATGAGTTGTTGAAGATAATAATTCCTAATGCTCAAAAAATGGCGAGAGAAAAATATGATTGGGATTTGATTGCTCGTGATATGAAAACTAAAGTGTTTGATAAAGTGTTTAAATAAGGTACTATTTAAACAATGAAAATTTTAATCGCAACAGGTATTTATCCGCCGGATATTGGCGGTCCAGCTAATTATGCAAAGTCACTTAATGATGAGTTTGTTAAGTTGGGGTATTCGGTAAAAGTTTTATCGTACAAGTTTGAGAAAAGGTTGCCGATTGTGGTACGGCATTTTTGGTTTTTTATGAAAATGATTTTATCACTGAAAGGAGTAAATTTTATCATTGCTTTGGATACGTTCAGTGTTGGATTACCTACGGTACTTGTAGGGATATTACTTGGGAAAAAAGTGATTATAAGAACTGGTGGAGATTTTCTTTGGGAATCATATATTGCGCGGACTAAGGAAAAGATATTTCTTTCAGAATTTTATAAAAAAGAAAGGAAGTATTCAGTAAAAGAAAAGATTATATTTAAATTAACAAAGTTTCTACTAAAAAACGCTGACTCTGTTGTGTTTAGTACTGATTGGCAACGCAGAATTTTTATTGATGCCTATGGGTTGAATAAAGAAAAAATATTTATTGTAGAAAACTTCTATGGGAGTAAAATTAAAAATTTTGAACCAAAAGAGAAGAATTTTCTTTGGTCAGGTCGTGATATTCCACTTAAAAACTTGGATATTTTAAAAAAAGCATTTAAAGAAGCTAGAAAAGTGGATAGTTCTATAAAATTAGATATCAGCGAAAAAGTGCCTCGTAGTAAACTTATTGAAAAGATTAAAAAATGTTATGCGATAATACTACCATCAATATCTGAAGTAAGTCCGAATTTTGTTTTGGAGGCACTTATGTTAAATAGACCTTTTATTGTTACAAAAGATACTGGATTATATGACAAACTAAAAGAAGTGGGGAGTTTTATTAACCCTATAGATTCTGAAGAAATAAAAGAAAAGATTTTATTTTTGGCAAATGATGATAATTATAATAAAGTTAAAAACAAAGTTTCTTCTTTTTTATTTACTCATTCATATAATGAGATAGTACTGGAGTTTTTAGAAATTTATAAAAAGATATGAAAATTTTAAGTATAGGATCAGACAGAAATCTTTTTAGAAACAAAAGCAGTGTAAGACAGCGTATTTTGGAGTACGGGGAACTCGTGGACGAATTGCATGTGATTGTATTTACACTGAAAGGTTTTAGTTATAAAAAAATATCTGATAATGTATGGTTGTATCCCACAAATTCAAAAAATCGGTGGCTGTATGTTTTTGATGCAATTAAGGTTGGTAGAGGTATAAAAAATATTGACTTGATTACAACACAAGACCCATTTGAAACAGGTATTGTGGGGTGGTGTTTGGCGCGCGCCTGCGGCGCGCGCCTCCACCTGCAAATACACACAGATTTCCTATCGCCATATTTCACAAAAGGAGTGCTA
>CAZPPV010000018.1:0-10089 GCA_964588565.1 uncultured Candidatus Saccharibacteria bacterium
ATCCAATAATTGGTTTGATGTTATTTGCTTTACATAGTTTGTAAAATTCAATTGCTCCGTACATGTTGCCGTGGTCAGTAAGTGCTATAGCGGGCATGCCGTATTCTTTCGCCAGTTTTATTAGACCGTCTACCTTTGAGAGTCCATCAAGGAGAGAGTAGTGGGAGTGTGTATGGAGGTGAACGAATTTAGTATCTTTAATGCTCATAAGTGCGTGTATTATATCATATTAAAATAGAGCAAGAAAACATGGGCACCTACGGACTGTCTGCCAACTAAATTGATTAGACGTCGGACGTCTAATCAATTTCAAAATTTAGCCAAAAAAATCCCCCGCGTGGTGCGGGGGATGGGTGGTAAAATGTTTACCTATACATATCACTAAGTTCATCGAAGATTGATGATACTGCTGATGCTTGCCCGTCACTTTGATGAAGCCGTTCTTGCAGTCCAACAATTCTTGCAGTTTTTCTCTTAATTTTTGTTTCAAATGTTTGTTGACTAACCACACTTTCCATATGTGTGGAGTCACGGGTTATTTTATCAAGCAGTTCTTCTCGTAAAAAATCGGCTAATTCCATTTCATGAAATGCTTTTGCGTTCATGATGTCGATTAATTTCCTCCGTAAGTTCTTTTTTGTCTCAGACTCTGCATGGTCCTGTATTTTATGTAATACATTGCTTACTAGTGTATATCTCCTGTCAAGAGTTTCATCAGATACTTCAATCTTCAGAAACTGATTTTTAAAATAACCCCATCCATCTTTAAAAGGGTTAGGATTACCACCAGTGTAGCTCATACTTTCCAGTGCACATTCACATCTTTGTATCGCTTCATCACTTATAAGCTTTCTCTCCATTCGTTGGTATGTCGATGAATATTTATATATCCACCCAAAGAAAGGAACTATACGAATAAGGGCTATGTGCGTAAATGTTGCGGTTTTATTGCTTACCTTTATCATGCACATAATAAATAGAGCAAAAAAACAAATCAACATAAAAATCGCACTGGTTATTACTATATATGAAGATGTTACCCCACTTTTTATTGTGAGATAACCAGCGATAATAAATACAACAAATATTATGGTAATCATAATATTTGTTTGATCTAAAGGGATTTCGTTTTCGTTTGTCATGATATCACCTCATTCGTTTGAATTTTAAAAGAAACTTCTCTGACCATAAACTAACATGTATTGGCGTGTTCGTCAAGCTCGCTTACTAGGCGTCCGACGTCTAGTAGTTTTAAAGGAGGGCGCCTACGGCGCCCTCCTTTCGTGGGTTGTTTTTAATGTAGTGTATAATACGAGTTATGGAGAATATTCAGTACATAATAGGAGTTGATGAGGTTGGGCGGGGTCCGCTTGCGGGGCCCGTGACTGTGGCGGCGGCAATGATGCCACGCGGGTTTTCTTTTGGTGATACTAGACCGAATGATTCAAAAAAAATATCTGAAAAGAAAAGAGAAGAATGGTTTTTGTACGCAGAAGAGCATTCGTATATTTCTTATGCTGTAGCTAGCATTTCTGCAGGTATGATTGATAAAATAGGAATAAGTAAAGCTACAATTATGGCAGTGGAACAGTCTCTTGAAAAACTTTTCCCCACTTTGGGGTCTAACCACCAAGTGGAGGAAGTGGAAGTGTTGCTAGATGGGCTTTTACACGCACCTGAGAAATATAAACAAAAGACCATAATAAGAGGTGATGAAAAAGAACCGATTATCTCTCTTGCGTCTATTATTGCAAAAGTGACAAGGGATAGGATGATGGTAGAGGTCTCAGAAAAGTATCCACAGTATGGGTTTGATAGTCACAAGGGATATGGGACTAAAAAGCACTATGAAAGTATTGAAAAATATGGCATTTTGGATATCCACAGAAGAAGCTTCTTAAAAAACTTGCATTAATAAAGATTGCTGGTATAATAATCTTTGGAATTATTGTAAATTAAAATAGTAAGGAGAATAAAGTTGGAATATAGAATAATACTTGAAAAAGAAAAACTAATTGTAAGATTTAGAAAAAAGAGGGGTGAAATAAATAAATCTGTTATATGTCACACAAGAGATGCGCTATCTTTATTTTACGGAAGACCAGAAGTAATTGAATATACAAAAAATAAACATGTTGAGCATATTGATATAATTCTTACTGTTCCTAATAAGCAAAATATAGAAGGGCGTGAAATACTTGGTAATGCGCAGCATTTTCTTGACAACTTCTTCTTTTCTTACTCAATGAGTTTGTATGATTGTGGTGAGTGCATTACAAAAAAACGTCCATCTTTTTGTACGTATAAAAATTATTCACAATAAAGAATAAAACAATAGTTATCACAACCCTTCTGTTAATTTCATACAGGGGGGTTGTTTTTTTACAATAATTTGCTATAGTAGTTCTTAATGTCAGTACGAATGAGACACACAAGGGCTCACACAGCCAACAGAAGATCACATCACGCGCTTAAAGAGCCGCGTCTTTCTATGTGTGGTAAATGTAGTGCGTCACATTTGAGACATAGAATGTGTGGTAATTGTGGTTCATACAGAGGTAAGGAGATTGTTGATGTGTTAAGTAAAGTAGAAAAGAAAAATTCGAAAAGAACAGAAAAGAAAAAAGCTCTTGGAATAGGTGAACAAAAAGAAGAGAAGGATACACCAAAAAAGTTAGACGCGGAAGCATTGTCTGATAAATAAGTTCTTCGGTTATGAGTAAAATATCTAGATTTATTGTTTGTTCAAGAAAACGATAAATTACTGCGGGTAGTTTACTCACAAATTACGAAATTGAATCTTATTTAAAGTTATTAGGTATATAAAAATATTCGTTAATACTCATTTTTTGACATGGCAAATAGGCACCTTTCAAGATCAATTGTACTGCAAACATTGTTTGAGTTAGATTTTAACAATGGTCTTTCGTCTGTAAGTGGGAATAATGAGAACATAAAAAAAACTCTCGCAAGAAACGCTGAAGAATTTGCTCCAGGAATTGGAGATATTTCTTTTGCAAATAATCTCTTGGTAAAATTACTTGCAAATATAAAAAAAATTGATGAAATTATAGAAAAAGCTGCTCCTGAATGGCCAATAGAAAAAATCTCTACTGTTGATCGTAACGTGCTTAGAATAGGATTATACGAACTTATTTATGAAGACGATAGTGAAGTTCCTGGTAAAGTTGCAATCAATGAAGCCATAGAACTTGCAAAATCATTCGGAGGTGAAAATAGCGGTAAGTTTGTAAATGGTGTACTCGGTGCAGTATATAAAGAAATGGGAGAGCCTGGGAAGGACAATAAAAGTAAAAAGAAAAAAAGGAAAATAGATATTTCAAAGCTTCCTATTGAGATATTGGCTGGTGCTGTTGTATATGCAAAAGAGGGTGAAGATGTATATCTTGCACTTGTACATGATATATTTGGACATTGGACGCTTTCAAAAGGTCATCTGAAAGAAGATGAAGATAAAAAAAATGGTGTTGAAAGGGTTGTGAGTGAAGAATTTGGTATTAAAATATCTGCAAAAGATGAATTGGGGAGTAATGAATATATTGCTTCTCATCCTGAAAAAGGTAAAATCAGAAAACAAGTTGTATATTTTCTTGCAAAAGCAGAGTTTGAGGATTTAAAACTTGAAAAAACCGGAGGACTTGATGATGCTCAATGGTTTAAGTTGGCTGACATATTAGGTTTAAATATTTATGATGATATTTTGCCAATTATCACAAAGGCTATTAACATGTTATTAAAAAAGTAATCATAATTTGTTGTCTGTAACTTGTGACATATATCATATTTATGATTTGAGTCGTAAGCTACATATTACAAAACATAATACTGTGAAAGAATTTTCAAAATTTGAGGAAAGAATAGGTTTAAAATTTAAAGACCAAAATTTGTTAAGACAGGCGTTTACTCATCGTTCGTATATTAATGAACACAAAGGACTTGGGTGGGAGCATAACGAGAGGTTAGAGTTTTTGGGTGATGCTGTACTTGAGTTGGCAATGACTGAATATTTATTTGGTAAGTATCCAGATAAACCAGAAGGAGATTTAACAAGTTTTCGTGCATCTCTTGTTAATACTGTTGCTATTTCTATTGCAGCACGAGATTTTGGGATGGAGGAGTTTCTGTTACTTTCTAAAGGAGAGGCGAAAGACAAAGGAAGAGCAAGGCATTACATTTTAGCAAATACGTTCGAAGCAGTAATTGGCGCAATTCATCTTGATAGTGGCTATAAAAACGCAAAGAAATTTATTGCAGATGCTTTGTTTCACAAGATTGATGAAATAGTAGAGAAAGGTTTATGGAAAGATGCAAAGAGTTTGTTTCAAGAAAAAGCTCAGGACGAAATAGGCGTAACTCCTTCTTATTGTATATTGTCAGAAGTTGGTCCTGATCACGATAAAGAATTTACTGTGGCGGTATTTTTGGAAGAAGAACAGGTTGAAAAAGCATCAGGTAAATCAAAACAGGAAGCAGAACAAAAAGCTGCATCAGCGGCACTTTATAAAAAGGGATGGGGAAATAAATAAATTTATGCATTTAAAGCGTTTGGAAATCTCAGGTTTTAAGTCTTTTGCGAGGAAGGCTATCTTTGAGTTTAATTCTCCCGTATCTTCTATCGTAGGTCCAAATGGATCAGGGAAATCAAACGTTGCTGAATCAATTCGGTTTGTTTTAGGTGAACAGTCGATGAAATCAATGCGTGGTAAGCGTGGTGAAGATTTAATTTGGAATGGTTCACAAAGTATTGGTCGTTCCAATCATGCCAGCGTGTCTATTGTATTTGATAACACAAGTAAAGAATTTGATATTGACTATGATGAAGTGACAGTAAAGCGTCAAGTTTTTCGTGATGGTACAAATCAGTATTTTATAAATAACTCACAAGTTCGCCTGCGTGATATTATTGAACTTCTTGCAAAAGTCAATATTGGTGCTACTGGGCATCATATAATTTCTCAAGGGGAGGCAGATAGAATACTTAATGCAAATATAAAAGAGCGTAGGTCAATGATAGAAGAAGCCCTCGGTCTTAAGATTTATAAATGGAAAATTGATGAGAGTGAGAAGAAACTTACAAAAACTGAAGAAAATCTTAAGCAGATAGAATCTTTACGTCGTGAAATAGTTCCTCATCTTCGTTTTTTGAAAAAGAGTGTTGAAAAGATAGAAAAAGCAAAAGAAATGAAAGAAGACTTAAAAGGATTTTATGCCGAATATTTAAAACGTGAAGATGTATATTTACAATATCATAAAAATAATCTTTCAGAACAGTTACATGTCCCACTGAAAAAACTCAAAGAAACAGAAGACAAACTTGAACATGCGAAGATCGAGCTTTCAAAACAAGAAGGGGATAATCCGAAAGCTAAAGAACTTGTCGCTATTGAGAAAAATATAAGTGAAACAAGGATTGAGAAAGATAAATTGTCACGTTCTATTGGTAGATCTGAAGGAATGATAGAATACGAGGAGAGACGGATAAAAAAATTGAATAAAGAGAATCATGAAGTTGAGATAGTTGAATATGAAGATGTAAAAGTATTTACAAGTGAGCTAAAAGAGTTTATCGATAATGCAGAAACAGAGAATAATATTGATGTGATACGCAGCATACTTAAGAAGATTCGTATCTCTCTTGGAGGTTTTCTGGCTCGTGTTGATGGTAGTAATTCACCAGCTATACAGATAGACACAGAAGAACTCGACACGATGAAAAGTGAAAAAGTAAAAATTGACCAAAAGCTTGTGGATGTGACGAAAAAAGCTAGAGAATTTGAAGATATATATGAACATCTTAAACAAGATATAGAAAAGGAAAAGGATTCTTCAAGAGATTTAGAAAAAGCTGTGTTTGAAATGATGGCACAAAAAAGTGAGCTGTCCTCTGTTATTAGTCGAGTGAGGAACTCAAAAGAGCAAATAGAGAAAGAAGAAGTTTCTTTTAATGAAGAGATTAAAGAAGGAATAGTATTAGTAGGTGGGGATATAACGCTATATGAAAATTTTGTGATTATGGAAGAAGAAGTGATTACAGAAAATAGACATGATCAAGAACAACGTAGACGAAATATTGAAAAGATAAAAATAAAATTAGAAGATCAAGGAATTGCAGGAAGTGGTGAAGTCATGAAAGAATATGAAGAAACACTAGAGCGTGATAAATTCTTAGAGAAAGAGATTATAGACCTTGAGAATAGTAAGGAGTCACTGAGAGATATAATAAAAGAGCTTTTTGATAAATTAGATACTGAGTTTAAAGAAGGAATTGGAAAGATAAATAAGCAGTTTCAGGAATTTTTTGCACTTATGTTTGGTGGTGGTGGTGCGTCACTTATAGTTGTTGCTCAAAAGAAAAGAAAACGTTCTGATGCCGACATAACACTTGGTAATGAAGTTCCAGATATAGAAGAAGCTGAGGAGGGGATTGATATTAACGTATCATTGCCTCGCAAGAAAATAAAAGGATTACAAATGCTCTCTGGAGGGGAGCGTGCGCTTACTTCCATTGCACTTATATTTGCTGTATCTCAGGTGAATCCTCCTCCTTTTTTAGTGCTTGATGAAACAGATGCTGCTCTTGATGAAGCTAACTCACGGAAATATGGTGATATGATAGAGAATCTATCAGCTCACTCACAGCTTATTGTTATTACGCATAATAGGGAGACAATGTCACGCGCTACAATTTTATATGGTGTTACGATGGGTTCTGATGCTGTTTCAAAATTACTATCTATTAAATTTGAAGAAGCAGAAGGGTATGCGAAGTAGAGTAATTTATCTTAGTTTTTTAATCTAGTATTTGTGTTGTTTGTTTTTATCTTACTTTTTAAAATATTCATATAGCACTTTTCCTTCAATACCAGAATTGACTACATTAATTTCCTTTTTTCGCGTGTAGGTTAATAATATCTACACAAATACATAATCAATAATCTTTCTTTCCATATCTGCTGTTTTTACTTTTATTTTTACTTTATCACCTAGCCTATATTTTTTGCCATGATTTTTCCCGATTATTGTTCTATTTTTTTCATCATATGAATAATAATCATCATCCATATTTCGTAAACTGACCATACCTTCAGATTTTGAGTGTCCTTCTTCTACGTAGATACCCCATTGCGTTACCCCCGAAATAACACCAGAAAATGTTTCTCCTACCCGCTGTGTCATGTATTCTACTTGTTTGTATTTTATAGACCCACGTTCAGCTTCAGAAGCTGTTTTCTCCATTTCCGAAGAATATGTTGATAGTTTGTCGTATTCTTCAAGCATTTTTTGTTGTGGTTTTTTGTCTTCTAGGTATAGTTTCATCAAACGGTGTACCATCATATCTGGATATCTTCTGATAGGTGATGTGAAATGTGTGTAATACTTGAATGCAAGTCCATAGTGTCCTACGTTTTTTGTTGAGTATACAGCTTTTGCCATTGAACGTATTATTGCTGTTTGTATCAAGTTTTGTTCAGCTGTTCCTTCAGATTTAAGTATTATATTATTCAAATCTTTTGAAAGTACTTCTCCGTTTTTTATATCTAATTTATAACCCAAACTATTTAGAAGTCCACTAAGTGCCGCGAGTCTTTCCGGGTCTGGTTTAGGGTGCACTCGATATATAAATTGTCCTTTTTTGTCATCAGTCTTTTTTGATGCATATTCTGCTACTTTCCTGTTTGCGAGCAGCATAAAATCCTCAACCATTTTGTGCGTATCTCCACGTACTTTTCGAATTACATCAATTGGTGT
The DNA here is from genome assembly GCA_964588565.1 of uncultured Candidatus Saccharibacteria bacterium. Lineage (GTDB taxonomy): Bacteria > Patescibacteriota > Minisyncoccia > Phycocordibacterales > UBA1539 > CAYSEK01. The sequence continues at coordinate 7,771 of CAZPPV010000018.1, forward strand.
TCCTCTGTCATCTAAAACAAATTTTACTTCATCTGTCTCAAGAGATATAGCCCCGGCTTCAAATTTTTGTTTCCTAATCTTGTATGCTATTTCATTTAGTTTGTTTAGTTCGTAATAAAAAATTCCGTCTTTTTCATTTAGTATTTTTTGTGCATCCTCATAACTAAATCGTTTATTTGATTTGATTACAGTTTCCCCGAACCATTGTTTTATTATTTTCGGTTCACTATCTTGATTAAGACTATTTTTATCAAATGTGAAGATGGCAGAGAATGCTAGTCTTTCTACTTCTGGCATCAAGCTACAAATATTATTTGATAAGGCCTCAGGGAGCATAGGTATTGTTCTATCTACTAAATAAATAGATGTAGCACGTTCTCGCGCTGTGTTGTCTATATCTCCTCCTGATGTTACATAATGTGTTACATCAGCGATATGAATTCCTATTTCTATATCTCCGCTTTTCAATTCTTCAAAAGAAAGAGCATCGTCAAAATCCTTTGCGGAGTCTGGGTCAATCGTGAATGTTGTCGTATTGCGCATATCACGTCTATTTTCTATTTCCTTTGTTATTAAACTTTCTGCAGTTTTTTTTATTTCTTTTGCTTGATCTTCTACTTGCACAGAAAAATCAATAGATAGTCCTTTGTCTAGAACTATCGCTTGCATCTCAACATTATTGTCTCCAGGGTTTCCTATAATTTCTAGGACTACACCCTTAGGGTTTTTCTTTGATTTTTCCCAGTCGATTATCTCTACTAGTACTTTTTGTCCATCTTTTGCACCTATTGCTTTTTCTGCTGGAATAAAAATATCAGTATACATTTTTGGGTCTTGTGGTTTTAAAAAAAAGAACCCTTTTCCTTTTTCTAATGTTCCCACAAACTTCATTTTTGCACGCTGTATTATTTCTATTATTTCACCAGATGTTTGCCTGTCTTGTATTTTCTTGTGTAAAAGCACACGTACTTTATCTTTGTTTAATGCTCTATTTAGGTAGGAAGATTGGATTTCAATATCCTCATCTCTATCTTCAATAGAAACAAAGCCGTTTCCTTTTCTGGTTGTTTTTAATATACCTTCAAGTTCTCCTTCTACTGTTTTTCTATTTTCTATATTTTTTATCATTATTGAGAGTATATCTTAATATAATTTAAAGTAAACAATAATAGAAGAAGATTGGTTTCTACCAATCTTCTTCTATTATTGTTTCTATTTACGTAATGCAGTCAATTTATTTCTCTCCGTCAAACTCTTTATCATTTTCTAATGTTTCTTCTGATACAATATTTCCTGTTGTATCAGTCGTAAATTTAGTTTCACCTGTATATTTAGGGTTTTCTGTTGGTTTTTTAAATATATTCTCAAATGGATTTTTCATATTTATTTATTTAAAGTAAGTATTTAACATGTATTAATTTCGACCTTTACTATCATTGACTAATGTCATCCTATGTATTATTATCAACAGTAGTGTTATTTGAAATATTATACCAAAAACTTTTAAAAAGTAGGAGTGGATAATATGCAGAGGCAATATTATAATGAATTTTTGAAGACATTGTTGAGTAAAAGACAAATACCAATTCAAGGAGAAATAAATCGTACTAGTTTTGAAATGGTAAGTCACTCACTAATGTATCTAAATGCTAAAGACCCAGACTTGGAAATAAAAGTTCTTATTAATAGTTTTGGAGGGAGTGTTCAATATGGTCTTGCTATATATGATGCTATTTTGTCGTCATGTGCACCTATCGTTGGCATTGTTACGGGTACCGCACATTCTATGGCCGCAATTATTTTACAGGGATGTAAGGATAGAATTGCTACTCTTAATTCAAAACTATGTATACACAATATAAGTTCGAAATCTGAGATGTTTTTTAAGTTTGATGATACTTCTAACGAGTTTGGTGATATGGATATAGAAAAAATACATAGTCATCTTTTGTGTGACGAAGAGAACATGCGAAGTATTTGTAAGATTCTTTCACTAAAACTAGAAGAAGATCCATCTGAAGTTATAGATATGCTTAATTCAGGAAAAATATTATCATCAAAGCAAGCTTTAAGTATTGGTTTAATAGATACAATTATTTAGGAAACTTACTGGATATAATTATTTAGTAGATTTCTGAGTCGTTTTGTTATGCAAAGCGACTTTTTTTTATAAATACGCTAAAGATAATAAATAAATGATAGTGAAATCTCTAAAAGATTTTAGAGCGAAGAATTCAGAGAAAACGGCAATTTTCCGGAAAACATCACTTCTGTTTTTTGTGTTTTCTATTCTTTTCCATTAGTAATAAAATCATTGTA
>CAZPPV010000019.1:0-9937 GCA_964588565.1 uncultured Candidatus Saccharibacteria bacterium
GACGATATGAAATAGAATACATTGTGCTCATGTGGTGTGTGTTTCAATGATGAAAACTCCAGCTTCATTCAAAAAGAAGGAGAATATGTAAAAGAATTTGCTTTGCAGATTGCAAAACAATGATGATGGGGACAACATCTTTACAGGAGTTTATGGCTCCTTTGAGGTAAAGACACGCCACGAAGTATTGTTGAGTGTTTCTACTTCATCCTCATCTCTTTAGTGGGTATTGGTTGATTTACATAAGCCCCGGGAAAGTGATGATCCACTTTCCCAGGGCTTATGTTTTGCATACACAGGTTGTCTCTAATTGTCCTTTATTTCACCCAATGTCTTTTACGAATCTCGGTAAGTTCTTTTTCCTCCTCTTTTTCTTTCTTTTCTTTCCCTTTTTTGCCTAATTTCTTCAATTCTTCCTCAGGGAGCTTTATTAATGTTTGTGCTTGTTTCACAAGAAACTCCTCTGTGTTTTTTTCTGGATCATCAAGTACTTCTTCAAGCAATGCGTGTAATATAAGCCCTATTTTAGGTCCAGGCTTTTCACGTGTAACGTTCATTATCTTTGCACCGTCTATTTTAAGCATTTGTACGGAGATTGGCGCACGCATCGCTTCTTCTATCATTGATTCATATTTACGTAGTCTATAGGGCGTTTCTTTTGGTCGTCCCATTCCAATCCTGTCGCAGGCTCTAACTTTCATAAGATACCAAACATTTTCAGGTCCTACGTTACTTACTATTCTACGTACTGCTGAGAGCGTTATTTTTTCAATATCAGAGAAGAACAAGTGATTTCTTACGAGTTTTGACACAACAGTTATAGTATCTTTAGGGAAATTAAGGCGTGTAAGTATTTCACGTGAAACCCTTCCTCCAACAACGTCGTGCCCATAGAACGTCCAATCGTTTTTTTCTTTTGACCAGCGTCTTGTTTCCGGTTTTGATACGTCATGCAGAAGTGCTGCAAGTCTCACGTGTAACGCCCAGTTTCTATCTGCTGAGTGTTTAACAGCCCTTAGGTTGTGTTCCCATACGCTATAAATATGGCTACCATTTTGTTCAATTCCTATACCATTCTCAAGTTCTGGAACAATATATTTAAGGACTCCTAATTTATTGGCTAAAATTATACCGTCCATTGGTTTGTCCGACATAATTATCTTTATAAATTCATCACGTATGCGTTCTTTTGATATCTTTTCAAGTATTGATGCCATCTTCCTTATGGCTTTTTCTGTATCTGTGTTGATCGTGAAACTAAGTTCTGTCGCAAGACGTATGGCACGTAGTATTCTTAACCCGTCCTCAGAAAATCTCTCCTCGGGGTTTCCTACCGTGCGTATGATTTTGTCCTTGATATCTTGCTGTCCTTTATAAAGGTCAATGAGCTGTCCTTTATTGCCATCGTACACAATTGCGTTTACTGTAAAATCTCTTCGTTTAAGATCATCCTCAAGGTTGTCGCTAAAATGAACCTCATCTGGTCTTCTTCCGTCTGTGTATTTTCCTTCAATACGAAAAGGCGTTACCTCAACAACTTTTGATGTTTCATTTGCTGCGTCTTCGTTGACCACCCCTACTGTACCGTAATTATTTTCATAGAATGATTTTTCAAATAATATTTGTATTTCTTCTGGTTTGGCACTCGTTGTTATGTCCCAATCTTTTGGTTTCCTTTCTCTGAGAATATCCCTGACGCATCCACCGACAAGATATGCTTCAAAACCAACGTCTTGTAGTGTTTTTGTTACCCGTGAAACTTCTTTTGGTATGTTAAATTTAGTTTCCATATATGGCTTGTATTTTAGCCCATTTTTTGATTTTTTGCTAATTTTAAGGTATAATTTCTTTTAAGTACTCCTGTGGTGCAACCAGTTTGCCCAAGAACGAAGTGATTGGATATAAACTGCAGTGCCACTTATTGTATTGTGTAATGAAGAATTAATAGTACCCCTGTGGTGCAACCAGTTTGCCCAAGAACGAAGTGATTGGATGTAAACTGCAATGCCACTTGGTTTAACGTTTTTTAATAAATGCCCCTGTGGTGAAATGGATATCACAACGGTCTTCGGAACCGTTGTTCTGGGTTCGAGTCCTGGCAGGGGCATAAAAATAATGAGAACAATACATAGTATTGCACGCTTTTGTTTTATCGCCCCTGTTGAGTCTCGAATCTATTTGTACTTTTTGTTTTACAGGTAAAGTAAAGTCGAAAAAGGTGGATTGATTATACACGTATTTTTTTGATGCAAGATGATAAGTTTGGCAAAATTGTATAATTTGGCTTATTGAGTATAATAGTATTCACATGCGGGTATAGTTTAGTGGTAGAACATATCGTTGCCAACGATAAAACGGGAGTTCGATTCTCCCTACCCGCACAAAAATAATGAGAACAATGCGGAACATTGAAGAAGTATATTTTTGTAGCAGGTAGGGTCTCGTAGTTTGTATTCAATAAAGAAAGGAGCAGAGAGACTATTCTAATTAATCTTCTAGGTTTCAATCACTTCGTTATTAAACAAACCGATTGCACTAATATAAAAAATGCCTAGTTTTTGCTGGGCATTTTTTATTATTTTGTTCGGGTAGGGTAATTACTTTTGTATGAAGAACAAAAAACTGGAATACACCATCATTGACGATAGCGAGGAGTAGGGAATGTATGCGAGTACCTAGACCACTAGGAATTTTAGAGCGATTTCGTTTATATTCTATTAAACAAAAAAAGACACTCCGTCCTTTAAATTTTTTTTGAATATAATCCAACACATTTCTTGAAAAGTTAAAGAGCCATGACCTAAAAATAAGGGAAAAGTTGTGCAAAACTGTGGATAACTCAGTGGATATGTGTATAAAAGACGTCTGTTATATATATGCACTTTGTCCTAAAAGCATTACTTTTGTCTTAAAAATATGGCTTAAAATATACCTACTTTGCTTAAAAACCACCAAAAATAACTATTGTCTTATTAAAATTAAATTAAATGTTACTAAGGAAACGTTTTTAAGTAGTTTCACGTGAAATGACATATTGCAAAAGTGCTTATACCTTCTTTATTTATTAATAATTACAAGTCATTCAATACTCCGTTACGCCACATATTTGTATTTGACCACTTTGTTATTAATTCAAAATAATTACTTTTTTAATTAAAGTTTTGTTTTTATGTTCAAGCTACCGAACATAATTGACAGTTAATTAATTCTAATTTTGACCTTTTTGGTAACATTCTCTTCTTCTTCACGGTAAAAAATGTAAAGCCACCCCAGTCTTTTCTTAACTTCAAACGATAATTAATAATAAATGGATTTAACGCTTTTTCTGCTTTAGTGATCGTACGCAGAAGATTATTATATTTTACTTTTTTTAACAAGTCCTTTGTCTTTATTCTCATTTTGCATTGGTGTCAATTGTATACTAACTCAGTGCATTTATAAACAACGGGTGTGTGAAATGATACAATATAAAAATAACTATAATTACATTTTCTTAATCTGCTGGTAGTATAGAAATAGTAAGTGTTGTTTTTTTATTTTTTAAAAATGTGTTACACGTGAAAATGCCACAAACTCATAAACAAAAAATAGGTAAGACTGGCGAAGATATTGCATGTAAATTTCTTGCAAGACGAGGATTTTCTATAATAGAAAGAAATTATTGGAAGAAGTGGGGAGAGTTGGATATTATAGTGGAAAAAGATAATATTATTCATTTCGTAGAGGTTAAAACAGTTTCACGTGAAAATTTAAATAACATTTTAGTTAATAATGATGAATATAGACCAGAAGATAATATACATAAATGGAAACTTAAAAGATTATCAAGGACAATTCAGACATATCTTTTTGAAAAAAATATGTCTGAAGAATCGAAATGGCAGTTTGATGTTGTTGTTGTATTTCTTGATACAAAAAGAAAAACCGCAAAAGTGCGATTTTTGGAGAATATTATTATTAGTGTATGAGTTTTAAGGTAAGTATTCTCTATCAAAATGATTATAAAATATTACCATTATAAGACCAATTATTGTGTACATGATAAGCCCGTATGCACCTAGCTGCACCCATTCTTCATTACCTAGCCATATAACAACAAGAGAAAGTCCTCCTGTTACTATTCCTAGTGAACTAATTAGTATTTTTGAGAACACTACGCGCGGTCTTATATCTGCAGACGTTGTCATTTCTTGTGCAACTCTTGGCGCCCAGAAAATGAATTTGAATAAATCGATTATAATTTTCATTTTAAAAATCTCCATTTATTGTGTGTTATTGTGTGTCTATATAACATGTTACATTTTAATTAATAAAAATCAAGTAAAATTGATTTTATGGTGTAATATGGTAAGATGATTTGGTTACGGGGCGTAGTGTAACGGCTAACATTCTCGGTTTGGGACCGAGCGACTCCGGGTTCGAATCCCGGCGCCCCGACAAAATAAGGAGAAAAATACGGAGTATTTACGGCTATATTTTGACACGCTGGCGGGGTCGCGTCGCTGGGTACTTTGTGAGTGAGGTTCAAGCAGTTTATTCAAGTAGTCTGCAAGTGCAGATAGACAAAGCGATTAACAATAAACTTCAATACAAGGAGTGGTGCGAAGTGTCATGAAGTTATCTGGTAACTGCGGTGCCAATACTTCCACTTAGACAAAATTTTGTACCTGTGGATAAAATATTATTATTTTTATGTATTCTGGTGTATTATAAAAGTATTATTTTATAAATGTAAAAGTTGATAAAAATGAATTTAGAAAAAACTACTAAGAATGATGTTTCATGTAAGGATGATATCGTCCACTACATTATAGCATCTCCTGTTGATGCAAAAGAGTCAGGAAAGTTGAGTAGTGTTGGGATAGAATATTTAAATAATGGGGAGGCCTCATATGTATTAATAAATCTTAAGCAGTCAACTCAGTTTTCATCAGATGCAAGAAAAACATGGGTAAAATTTTTACAAAATTCAAAAATAAAAAAGACGGCTATTTTTGGAGGTAATATATTTGTAAGAACACTTGCATCTTTTGTTATTACAGCATCAAGAAGTAAAAATATTAGATTTTTTACAAAAGAAGAAGAAGCAAAAAAATGGTTGATTGATGGGTAGTATATAATTATTAGATATTTTAAATTATAAGAAATATGAAAAGACTTACATGTAGAGAGGTTGGAGTTGAGTGTGATGTAGTATTTGAGGCTGAGACAGAAGACGAAGTTATGCAAAAAGCAGCAGAACACGCAGCAGCAGAACATAATCTACCAGAGATTCCGCCAACATTAGATAAAAAATGTCGTGATTCAATTATAGAAATACAATAAAGATATATAATTTATTTTTATATTCTCGTATGATATTTAAAAAAGGTATAGGTAAAATGCTGTCATTCATTGCAGAAGGTCTTCTGTTGTTTGATAAAAATGGACAAATAGTATTGGTCAATCCACATGCCAGTCTTCTTTTAGATTACGTAGCGGAAGAACTAATAGGAAAACACATTGATAAATCATTTGGTATTTATATTGATGAAAAGACGATAAGTCCAAATGATACAATCTATAATACTGTATTCAAAAAAAATAAATCTTTTTATATAAAAAAAGATCATGTTGTGTATTTTGAATCTCAAGCTGGCAAAAAATTTCCAGTTTTTATGTCTGCTAAGCAAATAGAAATAGAAGATAATCTTTATGGTATACTTATTTTTAGAGATATTACATCTGAGAAGGAATTGGAGGATTATAAAATAAAAACAGCACGAAAGCTTACCGAATTGACACCAGTACTCCAGAAGGCTGCAACAGGAGATTTTTCTACTAAGATTAAAATGCCCACAAAAGAAGATGAGTTTACTGAACTTTTTGTTGGGATAAGTTTGATGCTTGATGACCTAAATGAGATGGACAGAACAAGAAAGGAAGCAGAAAAAGAAAAAATAGAAGCAGTAAAGAAAATTGAATCAGAAAAAAGGAAACTCGCAGAAGATTATTCAAGAAAACTTGAAGAAGAAGTAAAATTAAAAACAGAGGAGTTGCGTATGTCTAACGAACACATTGAAACTATTTTAGAAAATCTTACAAGTGGACTTATTGAATACGATGGTGATTTTACAATATTGCGTATAAATCGTGCGGCGGAGAACATGCTCGGTGTTAAGAGAGAAGATATTATTGGTAAAAAGATAAGGCCTAAAGATTTAAAGAATAAAGAAATTATATCACTTGTAGAGGTGTCTTACCCTGCCTTGTCAGAAAAAGCAAAAAAGATAGAATCTTCTGCTTCTGGTGTAGATGGTGAAGGTATTGGAGTTAACGAAGTTACGATTCATCATCCACTAGACAGAGATCTTCAGATAATAACTGCTCAAATATCAACTCCTTTGTTTGATGAAGGAAAAGGATTCATCAAAGTAATAAGAGATATCACGCGTGAAAAAATAATTTCAAGAAGTAAAAGCGAGTTTATTTCTATTGCAGCTCATCAGTTGCGTACGCCTCTATCAGCAATAAAGTGGGCAATACGTTTAGTAATAGATGGTGATATTGGGCCGGTCCCTCCTTCTCAGCTTAAATTGCTTAAACGAGGATATGATACTAATGAAAAAATGATTATGCTTGTGAATGATCTGCTTAATGTAGCAAGAATAGAAGATGGAAGATTTGGTTATGAGTTTAAAGAAGATAATATTGTTGAAGTAATCTCCGGCATTATTTCAAATGAATCTATCCTTGCAAAAGAAAGAAACATAACATTAAAATTTGAAAAACCAGAGGAGGGAATAGAAAAGTTCGTATTTGATGCAAATAGAGTATCTCTTGCAATTCAAAATCTTATTGACAATGCTGTAAAATATACACAGCCAGGAGGCACTGTAAAGATTAAGGTTAGTAAAAAAAATGAATACATAGAAATTCAAGTAACTGATACTGGTGTGGGTATTCCAAAAGACCAGATTGGTCGCTTGTTTAGTAAATTCTTTCGTGCAAGAAATGTTTTACGTATGCAAACGTCAGGTTCAGGGTTGGGGCTTTTCATTGTTAGGAACATTATTGCTAGACATGGTGGAGAAATACATGTAGAATCTAAAGAAGGAGAAGGTTCAACATTTTATTTCACATTGCCTACAGACAGGGAGCTTATACCAAAAGAAGAAGTTGTAGTTGAATCTATTTAATTTAGGTTTGATTCTTGATTATCGTTCATATATAATAAATTAAAAAAATATTACTATATAAAATTATGAATGCTAGAAAAATATTAGTAGTTGAAGATGATGGAGTATTGAGAGATGTATTGATGGAGAAGTTAAGAACTTCAGGATATGTTCCTGTTGGTGCAGAAGACGGAGAAGTTGCAATGGTTAAGATAAAAGAAGAAAAACCAGATTTGGTTCTTCTGGATATTCTTATGCCGAAGAAAGATGGAATGGAAGTTTTGGAAGATATGAATGCAGATGAAGAAATGAGCAAGATTCCCGTTATAATAATTTCAAACTCAGGACAGCCCGTTGAAATAGAACGTGCCAAAAAGCTTGGTGCTAAGGATTTTCTTGTTAAGGCTATTTTTGACCCAAGCGAAGTTTTGTCAAAAGTGGAGGCTATATTAAAATCTCAAGCCCTGCAAAACAGCGTTAATAACACAGAAAACTCACTTCAATTTTCCAAAAAGTTTCCAACATTTCCGTCAGCTGGAGGTGTTACAAATGAAAATGAATCAGATGAAATTAAATTAGATATTAAATCAGACAACAGTACAAATGAGAATAAAAAAAAGAAAGGGGATGTTTTAGTGGTAGAAGATGATAAATTTTTGAGAGAGTTATTGGTACGAAAACTTTTTGGAGAAGGGTTTAACGTTGAAAGTGCAATTGATGCAACTGGAGCATTTGAGATTCTTTCAAGATGGAATCCAGAAATAATTCTTCTGGATTTGATATTACCAGGAGAAGATGGATTTTCTATTTTAGAAAAGATTAAAAAAGATAAAAAATTAATGGATACCCCAGTAATAATTTTAAGTAATCTAGGACAAGAAGAAGATATAACCAGAGCGATGTCTCTGGGTGCTGAGGATTTCATGATAAAGGCAAATTTTACTTTAGATGAAATAATAGAAAAAGTAACTAAAATTTTAGACATAGAATAAAAGTTTTTTAATAATGATAGACAATATTCTTACAACGGGGTTGTGGAAATATCAGTTAGCAGGAAATACTGTAGGTATTTTTGTAGTTGCTCTTGTGGTTTTCATACTTTTTTTATTTATCTTTGGTATATTTCAAAAAGTTATTTTATCTCGTTTGAAAAAACTTGCTGAAAAAACAAAAACTGATATTGATGACACAGTCATTTCAATCATAAAAAGTATAAATCCACCATTTTATTCATTTTTGGCATTTTACGCAGCTACTTTCTTTCTTATACTAAGTGATTTTTTTAAAAAAAGCTTAGATGTTATTTTGATAATATGGGTAGTTGTTCAAGTTGTTATTGCTGTACAGATTCTAATTGATTATATGGTAAGAAAACGTATGGTAAAGGAAGAAGATACTGCCACTGAAAACGCTATTAACATATTAGGTAAATTATCAAAAGGTGTTATTTGGGTATTTGGAGTTTTGCTCATCTTGTCTAATATGGGTATCAACATCACCTCTCTCGTTGCTGGTCTGGGTATTGGAGGTATCGCTATAGCACTCGCACTCCAAAACATCTTAAGTGAACTTTTTAGTTCTTTTGCTATTTATTTTGATAAACCATTTGTACCTGGGGATTTTATTGTAATCGGGGATAAGAAAGGAGTAATTGAAAAGATTGGTATCAAAACCACACGCATGCGTGCACTGCAAGGAGAAGAAATAGTAATCTCAAATAAAGAGCTTACTACAGCACAGATTCAAAACTTCAAGAAAATGAAAGAAAGGAGGATCTCTTTTTCTTTTGGGATTACATACGAGACTCCTGTTGAAAAAGTAAAAAAAGTACCAAATGCTGTTAAAGACATAATTGAGAAAAAACAAGGTGCTCGTTTTGATAGGTCTCATTTTAGTCGTTTTGATGATTCAGCCCTCAATTTTGATGTCGTGTATTATGTACAGTCAGGGGATTATGCTAATTATATGGATATACAGCAAGCTATAAACATAGAAATGATGGAAGTTTTTGAGAAGATGAAGATTTCTATGGCATACCCAACACAGACTATTTATATACAGAAGTAAAAGTTGATCGAGATGATAAATAGGTTAATATTTAAACCCAAAGTAGCAATATTTTTTTCAGATAAAATAAAAATTGACAAAGTATATAATTTGTGTTTTTGTCTTGACATGTAATACTCTTTGTGTATAATATAAATGACTTGGTAGCCCCAAGTTTTTTGATTACAAGCGCATCGGGTGTCGCGCCGGGTGCACTAATTCTATAAAAACATGACTGACGAAAACACAACACCAGCTACAGATGCACCAGCTACAGAAGAAGTTGCTACAGATGCACCAGCTACAGAAGCTCCTGCTACAGAAGAAGCAGCTGCTACTGAATAGTTTTATCACCCATTTGGGTAGATAATAAATTTATTAAACGAAGCGCCTTATTGCAAGACGCTTCGTTTTTTGTTAGTATTGGTTTTATCAATCTTTGATTAGCAGTATTCATATGGGGATATTGTTTTTATTTTTTTAATAGTTGAAATCGTGTTTAAATATGCGGGTATAGTTTAGTGGTAGAATATCTGCCTTCCAAGCAGAGGACGAGAGTTCGATTCTCTCGACCCGCACCACAATCTGACTTTTTGATTTTTTTGACGCCATTTCGTGGGCGGCCGTTTCGGTCGCCCATTGATTTTGCCCCGATTTTTCTAACGATTTTATTCCGCCATGAACTATACCCCAAAAACTAGACACAAAAACAGCGAAGTTTTGTTTTCTTTTGT
>CAZPPV010000020.1:0-4636 GCA_964588565.1 uncultured Candidatus Saccharibacteria bacterium
TTCAGGCAGGTACGACCACCCTGACGCTCAACCGTTATCAAACCGGCAGCATTCCCGTTGGTCCCGATCTAACGCCAGGCATGCTGATTTCGGCCACGGGACCTTTTACATTGGGCAGCGAGGTGGATGCAACGGATCTGCCTGTGCCGGGCACTTTTATCGGTACGAAGTTTGTCATCCCGCATTTACGGAATGACCATACGTACTATATTCTCAGTCCACAGGCGGATGCGCAGGTCACGATTACGCTAAGCGGCGTTTCGACCGTAGTCACGGCCTTAAAAGGGCAAGTGCTGACATTTCCTGCGGGTTCCACCAACAGTATTTCCGGTTTGATTCAATCCGATCAACCGATCCTGGTTGCCCATGCGGCTAATGGCGGCATATATGATGTTTACCCGGTGCCGCCTGCCGCCAGAGAATTGTGGGGGGTGCGTTCGAATAACGCCATCGTCGGTGCGATGGAAAACAATACCACCATCACCGTAACAGGCAGTAGTGGTGCAACCGAAAGCTTCACCCTCAATGCGGGCGGCTATCGCACATTGACGGTGCCAGGCGGTGCGCAGGGCAGTGGTTCCGCCGTGCATATCGTGGCCGACAAGCCCATTGCGGCCATCCAGTCAGCGGATAGTGACGGTGGGGAGACAACAGCCTTTCTGGATACCCCTTATCTGGCCACGCACTATGGTCTTCCCGTCAACACCCAGTACGTGGCCGTGGTCTGTCCGCAGTTTACCAATGTCACGCTGACAAACGGCACGGTCACTGAAACCCAATCCTGTGCCGGTGATGGCACACAACCGGGCAAGGCCTACTTTGGCAGTACCACCAACGGTACCAATATCAATGCAGGGGCTTATATCGAAGCAGATCGTCCCGTTTATATTTACTATGAAGCCAGTGCGACGAATGATGAGCATAATATTACCGGGCGCAAGGATGACTATTACAGCCTGAATCCGCGTTTCCAGAGTGGCCCCCTGAGCGCCATGAGTCTGGTCGATAACAACTGGATTACCGCAGGTAACAGCAGCCTGTTCTTGAATCAGAATGAACGGGGAACGATTCCCGGCTCAGCGTTATTGCCGGGCACGGAAATCTGGGGAACCGGACCGTTTACCCTGGGCGGCGAAGTGGATGGTACCGATCTGCCAGTACCGGGAAGCTTTGCCGGCACCACCTTTATTATCCCGCATGCGCGTGATACGCAGACCTACTACCTGTTCAGTCCCTATGGTGAGGCAACGGTCAGCATTGATATTGGTGGGACGGTTTCACACTATACCCTTGCACAGGATCAGGTGGTAAATATCAATGCCGGATCGGATACCACAACGGCGGGAATCATCAAATCAGATCGGCCCATCCTGGTGTCCCACCAGGGGGGGACATCAGGGGATGCCTATCCCGTGCCACCGGCGGCAACCGAGCTCTGGGGAATACGTTCGACCAGCGCTCAAATGGCAGCGGTGGAAAATAACACGACCGTCCGCGTCTATTCTTCCGATGCCCAAATCGCAACGTACACACTGAATGCCGGGGTTCGGCAAAGCATCAACATCGGTGCCAATACCCGTCAGGGCCAGGGCGCCGCATTACATTTGATTGCCGACAAACCCATTGCCGCCTACCAGTTGGCCGATTCCGATGGTTATGAAGCCACGGCTTTTTTGCAACGCGCCTATCATGCCACACGTTTTGGACTCCCGATAGATACCCAGTATGTTGCGGTTGTCTGCCCCACCTCAGGCACCAGGGTGACCCTTTATGAATCATTAAAAACACCCGCTACTCAAACCTGCTCAGGCATTGGTGATTACCCCGGCAAACTGTATTTTGGCAGCGCCACAAACGGCACGAACATTAGTGCAGGCGCCTATCTGAATGCCGATCATCCCATTTACGTCATCTATGAAGCCAGTGCGACCAATGATGAGCATAATCTACTGGGGTATAACGCGCTTACTGCCCCGGATCCGTCCGCGCCGGTTCTGAATACCTTACCCGCAACAACCCATAACAACCCCCTGGCCGTCACCGGCAGGGCAACGCCCAACATGGACGTGCACCTGTATGTGAATGGCACGCAGCAAGCCACGACCAAATCATCGGCAACGGATGGCAGTTTCAGCTTTAGTGCGGCGTTAATTGACGGCAGTAATAAAATTTACGCCACCACCTGGGACGGCAGCCAGGAGAGTCATCACAGCACCCCGGTGACAGTGACGTACACAAACACGCTTTCCCGCACCTGGAATAACAGCACTATCTCAACCAGCACCGTCTGGACACCGGGCAGCACACCCGCATTGTATAACATAACGGGCCCACTCACGGTGGCGTCCGGTGCGACCCTGATATTACAGCCGGGCGTAACGTTGAAGTTTGGATCAGGTTCACAATTAATTGTTCAAACAGGAGCGAGTTTGATTGTTCAGGGCACGGCCATGAAAAAAGTTATCTTCACATCAAATAATACAAGCCCGGCAGCGGGTAATTGGGTTGGCATTATAATCAACTCCAGTTCAGCACGGAATTTAATTGACTATGCGGATATTCGTTATGCGACTTATGGTGTGCAGTTTAACGCAGGCAGTCGGGGTGAGGTGCATCACAGCATTATCACGAGTAACGATTATGGCATATATGTTTCCGGGGATGGGAACGCGGCCAACAATCCGGTGCCGGTCGTGACGAACAATAATATTTATGGCAATGGCATACGGGTGAGTGATGGTTATCGTTATCCCGGTCGGGATTATGATGCCACCTACTTTGGTGCTCCCTCGACAACAGTACTGGATGCGAGTAACAACTGGTGGGGGACAACAGATTTCAGTGTAATACAGAGTCATATTTTTGATAATACGGATTCTTCTTATTCGCCGTGGGTGGATGTGCGCACAGTGCTAGCGCGTGATGGCGGACCGGTTTACGGCGCAGAGTTTCTACAATTGCCGGTTAGCAGTGACACCACCCTGACGGCGGGGAAAACCTATGTGCTGGAGAAGGATATTGCGGTTGATGCCGGAGTGAGCCTGACGATTCAGGAAGGGGTACGAATTGATGCGCAGGGAAGCGCTGCACGACTGACGGTTAATGGTACTTTAATAGTCCAGGGCACAGCCACAAAGAAAGTCATCTTCACCTCATCGGGTGCGAAGGCGGGGGGTGGGGAATGGTCAGGTATTGTCATCAACTCCAGTTCAGCACGGAATTTAATTGACTATGCGGATATTCGTTATGCGACTTATGGTGTGCAGTTTAACGCAGGCAGTCGGGGTGAGGTGCATCACAGCATTATCACGAGTAACGATTATGGCATATATGTTTCCGGGGATGGGAACGCGGCCAACAATCCGGTGCCGGTCGTGACGAACAATAATATTTATGGCAATGGCATACGGGTGAGTGATGGTTATCGTTATCCCGGTCGGGATTATGATGCCACCTACTTTGGTGCTCCCTCGACAACAGTACTGGATGCGAGTAACAACTGGTGGGGGACAACAGATTTCAGTGTAATACAGAGTCATATTTTTGATAATACGGATTCTTCTTATTCGCCGTGGGTGAAAACAGGTCCCTACCTTGATGGAGCGGGCACGTCCGTTCCAAATAGTTTTCTATATGGCTCGATTAATACCCTTATTATATTGCCAACGGGCACCTATGTTCTGGATGCAAGTACGCGTATTCTACCCGGTGGGTATCTTGTTGCTACAGCAGGTGCCACAACTATTCAGTATTCAGCTGGAACTGGCATTATTGTCAATGGGGGCGGATTGGTTATTGTCGGAACAAATACCGACCCGGTTGTCCTGACTTCGCCCGCACAAACAGGCCCTGGTGAATGGGTGGGCATTTCTATTGAGGGTAGTACCCCCTATGTCAACATCAATAATGCCGTGGTTGAATATGCAACGACCGGTATCACGTTCAGCAATACCGGTACGATTGGGAGCATGGGCAATACCACCGTACGCAATAATAATACCGGTATTCGTATTAATGCTGGAGCCTCACCCACCATAAGTGCAGACAATGTTATTACAGCTAACAGGAACTATGGGATTTATGTTGCTGGAGATAATACAGTGGCCAACAATCCAAATCCTGTTATCACCGGCAACCGCATTTATGACAATGGGATATTAAATAACTATCGTTATCCCGGCCGGGATTATTACGCTGACAATTTTGCGGATACAGAAAACACAGTGCTGGATGCAATGGGCAACGACTGGGGTGATACTCATCCGGGGGTGATAACACAACGGATTCACGATCACACAGATGCCCCCACCCGTGCCCCGGTGGTCGACTACAGCGGCTTTCTGGACAATGCAGGGAAGCCGATCAGTGGTAATTACCTGAATGGCACCTTTTCTTCAGATACCACGCTGACTGCGGGTACAGTCTATGATGTTCTGGGTGATTTGCATGTACTGGCAGGCGTGACCCTGACGATCGAAGCCGGTGCGAAACTGCGTTTTGCCAGTGCCGACTGGAATTTAATTGTGGACGGCAGTCTGGTGGTCAATGGTACGGTCGGGAATGAGGTGGTGTTCACCTCAAGCAAGGCCGCCCCGGCGGCGGGGGACTGGGGCGGTATTCAGGTCAACCGTGGGGC
>CAZPPV010000020.1:4736-9242 GCA_964588565.1 uncultured Candidatus Saccharibacteria bacterium
GCAAGGCCGCCCCGGCGGCGGGGGACTGGGGCGGTATTCAGGTCAACCGTGGGGCAACGGTGACGATAAATTATGCCGTTATCGAATATGCAACAAACGGGGTGCGTTTTAATGGGGGGGCGGGCGGACAAGTCAGTAACAGCTTGGTTCGATCCAATACCATGGGAATTTATATAACAGGGACATCCAGCCCAATCCTGACAGCCAACCGAATTGTATACAACAGCGGTTATGGTGTCCGGATTAGAGGCACCAATGATGATGCCACCAATCCGCGGCCAGTGATTACCGGTAATGACATTTACGGTAATAATAACAATACATCATCTGAACTTTATGTAAGTAACTTTGGTATCAACAGTACGATTGCTCTGACTGTGACTGGCAACTGGTGGGGGACAGACATGCCTGTAGGTGGTACACAAATTCAGCATGGTTATGCTACACCCGCTGCTGTTGTTAATTACAGCAATTATGCCACTGCATCACTCTCAAGTCCGGTTTTTTTCGCATTCACTATCAGTGACCCCTATATTTCGCCAAACGCGGATGGTAATAAAGATACGACGACGATTTCTGCATCAATCAGCGTGCTCGCGAACTGGACGCTGACGATCACGGATGCCACAAATACCGTGATTCGCAGCTTCATGGGAACAGGCAACCAGATTAGTCAGAGATGGGATGGCATGAATGCCTCGGGCCAGACGGTAGCCGATGGCGTTTATCGGGTAGTCATCCAGGCAGCAGGTGCAGCAACGGGGAAGACAGTTTATCCCCTAAGCGGAATGATCACTGTGAACACGGTGGCGCCGACAGCGGTTATTTCGTTTCCGTCAACGACAGGTGTTGTTTCAAATACCATCAGTATCAATGGCACGACAAAAAGTGCAATCACCAATGGAGACGTGACCTACACCGTTGATTATGCACTGACTACTTCACCTGGCGTGTGGACTGTGATAAAAAAGGGTTCATATTTAGTCACCAATGCCAATCTGGCGACCTGGGCTACAAACTTATATCGCGATCAAGTGCTTATTCCTAATGGCACCTACCTGATCCGCCTGACAGTCAGGGATACCGCATCGGGAACGGTTGCCACCGACCAGGTGACCGTGATGCTCGACAATATGCTCATCAGCAATGTGGTGCGTACCCATGATGTCATTAATCCGTCCAAAAGCGAAACGGCGCTGATAAATTTTGATATCAACCAACCGGCTGATGTCACGGTCCGTATTGTCCCTGAATCCTCCGCGCTTAAGGTTTATCCGGATCAAACGCCGGAGTCGGATGCGGTGCGAACAATTCATATGGGGACGCTTGCAGCAGGCAGACAAACGGTATCCTGGGATGGCCGGGATGACGCAGGTAACATCGTAAATGATGATGGATACATCTATGTTATTGAAGCAACTTCGCCCACCGGGCGTTTTGATAAGTTTAATGCTTATGTTTCTTCGACAGGTGGGGTAGTTGAACCCGTAATTAATTCAAGCTCAATCACCCCCTACGATCCTTATAAAAATAAATTCATTTCGCCGACATTTGCCGCACAAAATACGGCCTTTCGCGGTAGCTTCCGTATCCAGTATACCGACAGTTCGGGGCAACTCACTACATTATGGCCTGTGCATCAAGCTGTATGGCCACCAGGTAGCAATGCTGTTTTCTGGGATGGGCGTGATGACAATGGAAATATTGCAACAGATATTCAGTCAATTACATATTATATATCCGGTTCAGGTACATCAACAAGTAATTCCACTATAGTCAAGTCCAATTATATTATTGTTCAGGGCGGTAAACCTGACGTACCCGGCATAAGTCTCAAGTCTGATCCCTATCTTATTTATCTCTCCTATGGGCAGGTTACCCGGTTGCACTACACTCTGGCGGATGCGGCCAATGTCACGGTCACGGTGAAAAATCCGGTAACCGGTGTTAAAACGGTGTTGCTGAATAAGGCGCAGACGGTGGGTGATTACACCGTACCCTGGGACGGGCAGGGCAATAATGGGGGCCTGGTGCCAGGTGAAGGTCATTATACCTTCGCTATTACGGCAACTAACCCGGCGACAGGCCTTAGTACCGTGCGCCGTGGCAATATCACGGTCTTTCAATAACCTTGCCTGCGCGTGTATTCAATGATGATACGTATTAATGAAACAACCTGGAGGCCAGACACATTGAGCGCGGTTATAAAAGCCATCATTAACCACACCCTGCTCATGATTCTTTTGTCGATGAACAGCGTGGCTGTCCTTTCGGCGGAACGCGGGTTACCCAACCCGGCTCCGGGCCACGCGCCGCATACCGAAAAAATCGCGTTTCTTCGGTTGACGGATGGTTTCTGGCAAGTGTGGATGATGAATACGGATGGGTCGATGCAGGAGCAACTGACAACGACACTGGTGGACAAGGTGCATATGGCCTGGGGGCCGAAGAATCAACGGTTGCTTTATAACACCAATCAGGGTCAAACCCGGATACTCGACCTGGGCACCCGAAAGGAAAAACGAATATTGAACGGCTACAAAATCATTGATGCCGCCTGGAGCCCGGATGGTAAAATCCTGGCCTATGGGCTTTCCCCGAAAAACCTGGCCCATGGTAAAACCTCGTTATGGGTATCGGATCTGAAAGGCGGGCAGCGCAGCAAGCTGGCCGGTGATCAAAAAAGCGATGCCCTGGCGCCGATGTGGAGCCGGGACGGGAAGCAACTGGTATTTCGCCAATGCATGATGGTCAATAACATGCAGGTCTATCATGATTTTTGGGTGAGCGATGCCGCAGGTGGACATCGGCATCTTATTGATGGCGATCATGAAATGCTCAAATTCGATCAGGTGGTATCCAGACAGGGCGTACTGGCTTATTCATCGGCCCGTTCCGGATTTTATGAGATCTGGACGCTCCCGGTTAAAGGTGGGCAACGCCACCAGTTGACCCGTTTTCAACAATATGCCGGTGATCCTTCCTGGTCACCGGATGGCCAGTCACTGGTCTTTGATTCGGATAAGGATGGCCGCCAGCAGATTTATCGCATCAGGGTAAACGGCAAGCAACTTGTCG
Organism: uncultured Candidatus Saccharibacteria bacterium; assembly: GCA_964588565.1. GTDB lineage: Bacteria > Patescibacteriota > Minisyncoccia > Phycocordibacterales > UBA1539 > CAYSEK01. The sequence continues at coordinate 7,815 of CAZPPV010000020.1, forward strand.
CTCTGACGCATGGTAAGCGGCCTTCCCGCGAACCGGTCTGGAGTGGTGCGGCACCGGAAACAGGTAAACAGTAATGAACAGCAGGCAAAACGGAAAGATGAATAATCATAAGTCGATAATGAGCTGGCTTGCTTTCCCCGCTATGCTGTTGGTCGTTGCCTCAACGGTCTCTGCGGCACAACATCCCTTGTCCATCACCCGGGTGGCCACCGACCGAAGCAGTTTTGAACCCGGCAAGGGGCAAGGGGTGATTTTGCGTTATCGGGTTTCACAACCCGCCACCCTCACCATAGCCTTTATCGGGCCGGATGGTCATCGGGTACGCCGGATACAGGAGAAAATAAAACAGGCGGGTGAACAACGTTTTCGTTGGGATGGCAAGGACAATAAAGGCAGGCAGGTATCGCCCGAAGCCTATCTTTATACGCTCACCGCCCAATCGGATGCCGGTGAAAAAGCCACGTATGATCCCAGCCTGAAAACAGGTGGTGAACAAGTCTACCCGCAACAATTAGCCCTGGATACCAAAACAGGCGCCATCCACTACCGGCTGGCCAAACCCGCCCGGGTGCGGTTAATCATCAGTGGTGAAGCGCAGTACTGGCCGGTACGCACCTTACTGGATTGGGCGCCGCGCGCAAATGGCGTGCAAACCGAAACCTGGGATGGCTGGGATGCCGGGCATATTGTTCATGCGCTTAAACGGGGGAAAATGATCCCGATTTTTTATGCGTTTGCCCTGCCTCGTAATGCCGTGATAGTAAAGGGCAAGGCCGCTAATGCAACGTCCCCGTTAGGGGGCAAAGGGGCATCGAATAACGTGAGTTCTATTCCTGTCCCCCTTGTTGATGTGCGGATGCTGCCACGAACCAGGGGGAGTGCGCCCATTTATTTTCATGCTACCCACCCCTGGGCACGGTGTTATAACCCGGTTATAGAAGCTCGCCTGCCAGCAGGGCTGAAAAAAAATAAAAAAGGCTTGCCGCTGATTCAACATGCCACCCCGCTAAGTCTGAATATTGCAAAATACCCCCCGCCCGGGCGCTTGCAGCCGATTAAGCGGGTCTCGGTATTTATCTATGTGGATGGAAAAATGGTTGAGCGCCTGCTCTCGGGGTATACCCCGTATCACTGGATCATCGATCCGGCCACACTCACACCGGGCGAACATGTGATCACCGGGTTATTTTCCTGGCGGGATGATCATTTTGGCATAGTGCATAAAAAAGTTTGGGTTGAGCAGCTTCCCAAAAATGCACCCAGGCAGGGAACGGCGAATAACACGCCGTCAACAACGCTAGGAAAGCGCTGGTTAATTCCTCCGTTCGTGGTGAGCTTGTCGAACCATGAACGGAGGAATTAATCCGCGCTTCCCTCACCTGGATAAACCACAAGATAAGTACCTTAGAAATAATTTTCTACAAAATG
>CAZPPV010000021.1:0-8885 GCA_964588565.1 uncultured Candidatus Saccharibacteria bacterium
TACTTATGGTTCAAAAAGAGGTTGCGGACAGGATTGTTGCCAGAGACAATAAAGAAAGTATCCTTTCAATGAGTGTGAGGGCATACGGGATACCAGTCTATATCAAAAAGGTACCAGCTCGATATTTCTCACCAAAACCAAAAGTAGACTCGGCGATAATATTAATAGATAATATTTCAAAAAATATCTTCCAAAACAAGAAAGAAGAAGAAGATTTTTTCTTTTATGTAAAAACAGGGTTTTTACATAAAAGAAAAATACTTATAAATAATCTGTCTGGTAAGTATGGAAAACAAAAAATGATTAAAGTATTTAATGAATGTAAAATAAAACAAAACGAACGTGCCGAAAGGTTGAGTATTGAAAACTGGCTGTGTCTAATGCACAAAATAAACATAAAATAGTATTAAGAAAAAAACAATAATCCTACTGCAGAGACCTCAGGGTATAACTTTATAATAAACTAAAGAGATGTTCCTACCATATTTATAATACCTATTGAAGGAACAGGAGCACAACCAACCACTACATACATTAGACAAACACCCCCAGGGGTATACGTCCCAATAATTGATGGCCCTGGACGATATACTTGTCCAAAGGCAAATGCTTGTGAAACTCCAGGCTGAAATACAAAAAACCCTGGATTAGGACCATAAACACCAATAAGAAAATTCATACTACAAGGACAAAAAACGAGTGCTGAAATAGTACCCCCAAAAGGTAATGGTAATCCTATTGCATCTGCCTGTTGTCGTGGTAAAAATACAAAAACAACAAAAGCCAAAACTCCCACGATAGTAATTGCAAGTAATTTCTTTTTTAAACTATTAAACATACTTTATATTATATATTAAATTCAAACTTAGCACTATTGCTTACACCATCTTTGTTCTCTACTGTAATCCAAAAATTAATCTCTATCTTTTTCTTGATATTTATATTTTTTTTAAACATTTTAGGAGTTACTGATAAAGTAATTGTTTTACCATCTTTAGATGATAAATTATTTATCAAAGAATAACTAGTACGCACTGTATTATTCTCTTTTGTAAAGCCTATACCTCTTATTGTTATAAAATCTCCATACCCAACCACATTTGGAGTTATTTCTTTGACAACTGGAGCTACCGCTGTTTTGTCTGTAACAATAAAAAACGTACTATTTTTACTCATTCCATTTTTGTTTTCAACTCTAACTTTATACTTCCCTGTATTTATACTACTTGGAATAACAAAGGAAATGCTTCCATTGCTCATCGGAATTACATCTTTTGCAATATAAATATTGTCAAATAATACGTTATTCCCGTTTTTTGAAAAACCAGTTCCTTGCAAATTAACTTTCGTACCAACACTACCAAAATATTTAGACGGGAACATTATATATAATTTATTTGACTTTGATATAAGCTCGCTACTTTTAGAAATCTTTCGTGAAACGAAAATACCTGGAAACACTTTACTATTGTCTAGTGCCACCTTTTTCGCTACTACTTTATTATTTATTTGAATTATCTTTGTTGCTGGTTTTTCAAGTGAAACAGACTTAGAGTGTGTTACAACTGCCGTAGTCATTGAGTTTAGTTTAGCCCTTGTTGAAGGACCAACATAACCTGTACCTGCTGAAAGTCCTAACGGTGTAAGAATGTCAGAAGCGTACTTGTTTTGAAACTTGATAACTGCAGCTTTTGTTAGGTTGCCAAAGTAATTTGTTTCATTACCTGCTGAACCTACTCCTGTTGTAGCTACTACTGTGTCAGGATTAGAGTTAAGTACTTTCTGTAACTGAAGTACATCTGCTCCTTTGTCACCTTTCTTAAGGTTACTAGTGAACGTGTATCCAGTTGCAGTAGTAGTTGTGGTAGTTGTACCACTCTGCAATGTGCCTAGCTGTGATTGCAATGATGTTATCTGTGCAAGTAGGCTATTGATCTTGCTCTGCAACCCCACAGTGCTTACATGAGTCTGAGATAAAACAGGACGTGGCGACACGATAAATATAAAAAACGATACAAACACAAATAAAGAAACGAAACGCAGTAAGATAATTTTTATATTAACTCGATTAATCATACCTTAAGTATAATACAGAACTCTCAATAATAAAAACAATACCACCACAAAATCTTGACTCAAATATATTTTATCCACAGAAAAATAGTATATGGTATACTAAAATAATCTATTTTTGGTATAATTTAATAGGACATATTAAGTATTTTGAAATATTTTTTAAACAAAAAAACTATATTTATAATTTTGTCTATTGTGATTGTTGCAATAGGTGGATTTGCTCTATTGAATAGCTCCAAAAACCCATGGAGTAACTCAGTTGTTTTTGAGAAAAGCAACAACAAAGTAAATACACAAGAAGAATTAATAAAGGACCTCAATAAAGATACCGACAAAGATGGGCTGAAAGACTGGGAGGAAGTACTGTGGAAAACAGACCCAAACAATCCTGATACAGATGGAGATGGTACACCAGACGGGGAAGAAGTAAAGGAAGGTAGAAATCCTCTAGTAAAGGGACCCAACGACAAGCTTTCAACAACACCAACAATAAAAGAGAGTACGGATATCAAAAATGAAAATCTTACAAATTCTTTTATTAAAAAAACAGTTGCTGTATATGCAAACCTACAACGAAACAATCCAAACAATAAACAAATATTAGCAAAATTAAACACACAACTATTAAAAGAAGCTCTGGAAAAAATACATACACCCCAGACCCCAGCGTATACTCTAAGCGACTTGGTCATCACAAATACGTCTGGTACGAAACAAACAGAATTATATAAAAAAAATATCAGTGCTATGGCAGAAAAATATAGTAGAATAAATAAAAATGTACTAGAAGTCGTAAATACTGCACTCAAAGATAATAACCCAGACGAACTAAGCAAATTAAAGGATTATATTAATATGTATAACAATGTGACAAAAGACATTCTTTCAGTAAAGACACCACCAAATCTAGCACAAACTCAACTAGATATTATAAATGCATATAGTGAGATAGACGATTCAATAAAAAACATGCAACTTATCTTCACTGACCCAGTAGTTGGTCTTGCTGGAGTAATTAGATATATAATAAAATACAAAGAATTAATTAATGTATCGAAGCAATTGTATGTAGTATCAACCCCTAAATAACTTAAAAAATGAAAAAAAAGTTACCAAGCACAAAAAAAATATATCGAATACTGGCAATCATTATTTTTTCTATTCTACTTTTACCAATATTCTCAACAGCTCCACAAAAAGCGCTCGCCGTTGGAGTTCTTTTTGTACCAACAAATGATACGCTACTAAACGTAACCGCCACTGGCATATTGACTTCAAAAACTCTTGAAGATGGAAGATGGACTTGGAAGAAAGTTGCGAATGCTGCTGCTTATGCTGCAGCAAATACGGTGATTAAAAGAGTATCTGCTGATATAGAAAATCGTATCCTTGGTAAACTAAATAGGTTTGTAGGTGATTTGAAAAAACATTTACTAGACGAAGAAAATAAAGTCGGAAAAAAACTTGGGATACAGATTGATGTTATTAACGGATGCTTCCCAAATCTAGACCTTAGACCAGTGCCAGTGCCAGCTTGGACTGGCTATAAATTTGGACTAAGTATATCCTGCACACCTGCCCTAACGCAAAAAATGACCAACTTTTATAAAAGTGACGGTTTTAATTGGGATTCGTTCAAGAGGATGGCAGAAAATCCAACAAAATATAATCCTTTTGGAGCAGTAGTTGCTGTCAATCTAGAACTTTCAAGAAGACAACAAGCCGCAAAACAGAGAGACCTTACACAATTAGGGTGGGGGAGAGGAATAAAAAGCATAAAAAGTACCTTAACTGGACTAGTAGCACTACCGGCTTCAATTGTTCAAGGTATGGCAAGTAGAGCATTTTCATCGAGATTAGATAGATTACAACAACCAGATACATGGGGGGAAGCATTGATACAAACAGTATCTGCAGCTACATCAAAGGCACTTGCCGGTAAAGGTTTTTAATAATATGTATAATACACATACACAAAAAAATATTCTTAATAAAATCATACTATTTTTTGTACTTTTTACTTTTGTTACGAGCATAACTATTGGACCGTTTGGAGTAAAAATAACGCAAGCAGGAACGCAAATAGTAGCACCAAGCACAACACCAAACACACCGCCAAACGTAGGACTCGACTGTGGTTTTTTACATCTAGATGAATGTGCTGCAGAAATGGGTGAATATATGTTTTATGAACCAGCAAATATGTTGCTGGTTGTCGCTGGATCAATATTTGATTCAATGCTTTCTTTCTCATTGAGCAATAGTGTAATAAATCAGCCATTTGTAATGGATACATGGAGAACAGTAAGAGACATAGCAAACATTTCATTTATTTTTGTACTTTTATATATTGCAATAGCCACAATACTTAACCTTGGTGACTACAAAAAGCTCCTTACGAATCTTATAATTATCGCTCTTATAATAAACTTCAGTGCATTTTTTACAAAAATAGTGATAGATGCATCAAATATTATCGCTCTTCAGTTCTATAATGCTATTTCAGTAGGCGTGCCATCAGGAACTGATGTGAACCTATCTGTACCAGAAAAGAGAATCTCCAATATTTTTGTAAAAGGATTTGACCCACAAAGAATGATGAGATCTGATGCTGTTCAGAATTGGAAAAAAAGCGGTAACAGCCTTGCTTCGTTATTTTTTGTATTTCTCGCAGCAGGTGTTGTAACATTCGTAGCTTCCTTTGTGTTGTTTATGGCTGGTTTTTTGATGCTTGGAAGAGTGGTAGCGTTTTGGTTTTTGATAATGGCATCTCCTATTGCTTTTGTTGCAATTATTATTCCAGGTGCGCGTGGTCTTTTCTCAAAATGGAGTGGGCATTTGATAAACCAAGCACTTGTTGCACCTGTATTTTTATTCTTTATGTATGTAATAGCACAAATAGTTGGGTCAAATTTCTTAAAAAATATTTTTAATAATTCAGCAACTGACATTTTATCTATAATAACAAATATAGTTCTTGTATTCTCTGCACTGTTGATGACATTGCTTATGGCGCTTGATGTTACAAAAAAACTAAGTGGCACAGCAGGAGCAATGGCAACAAAATTTGGCGGTGCGACACGTGCCGTTGGAATGATTAAGTCTGGAGCAGCGTCTGGAGCAAAATATACCTCAGGAAGAGTGGCAAGCCGTATATCTAATTCTCGTAAATTAAAATCTCTTGGAAGAAAAATGCCTGGTGTTGGTATGGCTCTAGATGCAACACTAAACAAGATGGGTGCTGGTAAACATGATAAACGCATGAAAGAGAGAGAAAAAAGAAAAACTGCATACGGAGCAAAGGTCACAAATGAAAGCAAAGGAGAAAGAATAATGAGACTCAGAGAAGAAGGCAAGATAAATAGTCGCAAGCAAACAGGTGAAAAAGAGTTGTCGGATGCAAAAAAGAAAAAAGATGCATCAACAAATACAGAAGAACTTCATTCTGCTGAAAAACTCATAAAAATTGCTGAAAAAAGAATTAATGCGGAAGAGGAATCATTAAAAAGAATAAAAGATAGTAATAGGGAACAAAAAGTAAATAGACAACAAGAACATGCAACAAGTTTAGAAAATCCTGGGCGCATCGCGAAAATAATTCAAAAAGCCACTGGAGAAGAAGCAGTAGATAGGGAAACAGCAGCTAAAATTAGAAAAGATGGCGGAAAAGAATCCGATTCAGATAAGATAAAAAAACTAGGAGAAAAAATAGACAAACTTACGAATAAAGATTAACTAGAAAATGAATAATAAAACAAACATAAATTATACAGATGAACAAATTTTTTCATTGTATAGAAAAATACCAAAAGACTTGCGTAACATGATAAAAGATGAAAACTTTGGTATTGCAATGCAAATTACAGGAAAAGGTTTTGGACTCACAGCACTACAAAGCCTTGACCTAGAAGACAGCGTTGTTCACGTATTTCTTGGAATAATCAAGCGAGAAGATTTATTACAAGATATCGTAAATAAATTGAACATCTCAAGTGATATAGCACAAAAAATAATAGCAAGCATAGATGAAAATATCTTTTCTGATGTAAAGGAGTCTCTTTTAAAAGTAAGTAGTGACACAAATTTTGAAACTGAGCGTGAAAATAAAGGAATAAAAAGTACAAAAATACCAATAAAAAACATAGAGCAACATAAGAGTAACGATAGAAAAAATGCAATAGCAGAACTCACAAGAAAAATACCAACACCTCAAGTATCGACAGAAGAAAAGAAGGTCAATATTACCCCTTTTCCTTCAACGAATGAGTACTCAGAAAAAATATCAACGGTGCCAGTTCCACCAAAACCAACAGATACAACTACTGTAGAAAAAATAAACATAGATGCTCAACAAGAAGAACATATTTTTGAAAAAAAACTTCGTGAAACAATAGACAACCGAAACCAAAAAGAGGGTGAGTTTGTGTTATCTGACACAAACTCAAAAGACCCGTATAGAGAGTCGTTATAGCAACAAAAGTTTCAATACCATAAAGATATCTCTTAGCAATTAAAAACTAATTATGCAATTCAAAGTACCAAAATTCATAGAAATGGAAAGTAAGATATTTGGACCACTGACGTTCAAACAATTCTTGTATGTTGGAGGGGGGGCTGGATTATCTTATGTTTTACTAAAATTACTACCTATAATACTCGCAATCCCTTTGATTATTATAATTGCTCTTTTTGCATGGTCACTTGCTTTCACAAGAAAGGATAAATATGGGAAACCTTTTGTTGAAATAACGGAGTCTGCTTTTAAATATTTTATAAAAGCACGTCTATATACATGGAAACGTACGCCAAAAAAAGAAGTAGAGGTTGTGGAAAAAGACTATTCACACGAAAACCCATTACTATCAATACCAAAAATTACAGTTGGTAAACTATCAGACAAACTAAATAATATAGAAACGAACCAAAACAAAGAAGGTGAATAGGAAAGTGTAGATAACTAGATTATATAAAATAAATAATCTACTACACATAATAAAGTGATTAACCAAATGGTTTGTATTTGGTAGTTGGTATGCTTCGTTAATAATGATAGAATAAGGATATTATTCTAATTTAGAATTAATTTTAAAAAAAATAATTGTGGCAATAAAATCAAAAGCAACGCAAGATTTTGTACCGATAAAAGAAGTTCGAGATGGAATTGTTGTGTTAAAAGATGGATCAATGAGAATGATACTTATGGCATCATCTATAAATTTTGCGCTAAAGTCTGAGGATGAACAATCCGCAATTCTTCTGCAATTTCAAGATTTTCTTAATTCGTTAGAATTTTCAACCCAGATTTTTATACAATCCAGAAGACTTGACATACGCCCATACTTAGCACTCTTAAAAGACCGCTTGCAGGCCCAACTGAGCGATCTTATGCGAATACAAATAGAAGAATATATTGATTTTGTAAAAAGTTTTACTGAAACAGCAGACATAATGACAAAAACATTTTTTGTTGTAATACCTTATACAAACACAAAACTAGGCTCATACTCAAAATCATCACCGCTTGCAAGCTTTTTTTCAAAGAAAAAAACAAACAAAGTGAAAGAAGCCCAAAAAACTGAAAGATTTGAAGAAGTCAGATCTCAATTAGAGCAAAGAGCAAATGTAATAAAACAAGGATTAGCTCGTACAAGCGTTAGGGCAGTTGCACTTGATACAGAAGAAGTAATCGAACTATATTATAAATTACTAAATCCAGGAGTTTCAGAAAAACCAATAAAAATATAATCAATATGTCATTATTTAGTAAAAATAAAAAAAATACGACAACACCAATTCTACCAAAAGAAATAAGAGAGTCAGGCGCGCTTGAACTAAAAGACATACTTGCTCCTTCTGCTGTAAAAATAAATTCAAAAGAAATATGGCTTGGAGAAAAAGTTGTAAGAACTTTTTATGTTATATCTTACCCTAGCACACTTACAGACAACTGGCTTACTCCTCTGATAAATCTAGATAAGGTTTTTGATATATCTATATTTATACATCCAGTTGAGACAAGAATGATACTCAAAAAATTCCAAAGAAGTGTTGCCGAGGTTCAAAGCCAGATAAGTGATAGAGAAGAAAAAGGACTTGTGCGTGACCCAACATTAGATATCGCGTACAACGACCTTGAAGATTTGCGTGATAAACTACAACAAGCCCAAGAGAAAATTTTTGACGTTGGTCTTTATGTATCAATATACGCTGACGATGAAGAAGAATTACGGAAGACAGAATCCGAAATAAAATCCATGCTCGAATCGCGTCTTATCTATATAAGACCTGCGTTATTTCAACAAGAAGAAGGTATAAAGAGTATAATGCCAATAAACACAGACCTTCTTGAAGTACACCAAAAATTAAACTCATCACCTCTCTCAAGTATTTTCCCATTTGTTTCTTTTGACTTAACATCAGACAAGGGTATTTTATATGGAATAAATAGACATAACTCATCACTTGTTTTATTTGATAGATTCTCATTACCAAACTATAATTCAGTCACATTCGCAAGCTCAGGATCTGGTAAATCTTATGCAATAAAACTTGAAATATTACGCAGTTTGATGTTTGACGCTGATGTTATTGTTATTGATCCAGAAAAGGAATATGAATACATGGCAGAAGCAACAGGCGGAAGGTATTTTAATATATCACTTACTTCTGAACACCACATAAATCCTTTTGACATACCACCAGCAGGAGAAGGTGAAAGCTCCGCGGACATACTACGATCACAAATAATACAACTTGTTGGATTGATTAGGGTGATGCTAGGTGGACTTACCCCAGAAGAAGACTCTGTT
>CAZPPV010000022.1:0-8493 GCA_964588565.1 uncultured Candidatus Saccharibacteria bacterium
CTTTGTTTCATTTTTATGTTGTGTTAGTGTCAATTGTATGCTAACCCAGTGCAATATTTGTTGAGTGGGTTTAATTTTGTTATAATATAAAATTATAGTAATTTAGATAAACATATATGACCATAAACATAAAAGCGACAAACATGGAACTAACACCTGCGATATCTTCTTATGTTGAAGGTAAGATTATTGGATTGGATAAATTTATAGTAGCAAAAGACCCAGAGAGTGTTTTGGTGAATGTTGAGATAGGTCTTAATACGAAGCATCATCAATCTGGGAAAGTATTTCGTGCAGAAATAAATCTGCATATTGGGGGTAAATATATACGTACAGTATCCGAAAAAGAAGATTTATATGTAGCAATAGATGATATGCGTGATCAAGTCGTGAGAGAGATAAAAGCGTTCAAAGAAAAAAAACGGGATTTATCTAGAAAAGGTGGCTCCATAATAAAAAAGATTTTAAGAGGTCTTAAGAGAAAATAATTATAAATATAATATTTAATATAAATTATGCTAAAAGGTAAAAATATATGGTTTTTATTAGCAGTCGTGATTATTTTGGTTGTTGGGTTTGTTTATTTTTTAACATCAAATAATAAAGTAAAAGTAGATAATAATGTTGTTACTACAAAATTAAATACTAATACAAAAAATATGAATGATAATGTCGTTTTACTTAAGACAAATATGGGGGATATAAAAATAAAACTTTTTACGGATAAAAGTCCAATAACGGCTGGTAATTTTAAGAAGCTAGCGGAAGAAGGTTTTTACGATGGAGTGCGTTTTCATCGGGTGATAAAAGGATTTATGATTCAAAGTGGAGATCCTCTTTCAAAAGATGACAAAGATAAGGCTCTTTGGGGTACGGGGGGGCCTGGATACGTGATTAAGGATGAGTTCATAAAAGGACTTTCAAACATCCGTGGTACCATAGCAATGGCAAATTCTGGTCCAAATACTGGAGGGTCACAGTTTTTTATAAATCTTAAAGACAACACATTTCTTGACTGGGATAAACCACCAACAACGAGTAAACATCCTGTATTTGGAGAAGTAATATCAGGAATGGACGTAGTAGATAAAATTGCAAATGTTGAAACAGATGGATCTCCACAAATTGGAGGACATGACCGACCTATTAAAGATATTACAATTGAAAAAGCTACAGTTGAGTAAAAATTGTTCTAATAAAAGAAACACCCCATATTTCACTATGAGGTGTTTTTGCTTACATTAGTTTATATAAGCGGGATGTGAATCATTGGAGCTTGTTCGCGTAAAGCTAAAGAAATTCTTTTGCGATGCCTTTCAAATAATTCTGTTGGTGTGTGCTTTTCTAGAATAAGTGTTAGAATTTCTACGATATGAATCTTTCTTTCAAACGCATTATGATTTGTTTTGAAATTTTCATAACTATTACCACATATTGTTTTGTAGTAATTACTTAAAAATCCTTGTATACCACCCCATATTTCAATACCAGCAAATGTATCTTTTTCCTTATCTTTGTCCAATTTGAGTATAATATCTACACCAGGCAAAACAATGCCATTTAGACTATATTTTCTACAATCACCGTTACCCATTAATACTATCAAAAAATCTATTGATTTTTGGTAATGAGCAAGCGCAATTCCTGGTTTCTTTTTATCTAATTCTATTAGAAATTCTAAAAATTCGGGGTCTATTTTAAATGCCATTGAATTATCTCCAGTCAAGTTTTTCTAATTTAAAATGGTATCATACATATCCTATGAAATCAATATAAGTATTTTAATACAAAAAATATAATATTAATTATTTATTAAAATCTTCATAAGGTATTTCCTTCCTTCCTTCGGGGATAATTTTGTTGATTATAAGTTTCTCATTTTTAATTTCTGCTTCGGTGATTATTACTCGTATTTTTTTATTATCTACGGAATCATTTACATTTTTTTTTACAAAAAAGTATGTCCGTGGCCAAATGTTGAATGCCTGTATTTTTCTATAATTTTTCTCTGCATTATCTGTCAGGTTAATGAGTCCGTCTTCTTTATTTATCTTCTTTGTAAATGTTGCATCGGTGTGTTCTTGTTCCCTGGGTTTTATTACTCCTGAAATCCATCTAGGGATAATATCTGCAAGTATTTGTCCTCCACGCCGTGCAAGTATTTCTTCGAGTTCGCTTGCTTTTGGGATTTTTTCTTCAAATGAGATGACTTTTTCTTGTTTTATTATTGGTCCATGATCCATTTTTTCATCTACAAGCATAATGGTAACTCCAGTTTCTTTTTCTTTTAGTATCGCAGTTTGAATTGGTGATGCACCTCGTAGATGTGGTAATAGCGATGGGTGTACGTTTAACGTTCCGTATTTTGGTATATCCAAGATCTCCTTCGGGAGTATATTTCCGTAAGCTGCAACAATGAAGAGATCCCACTGACCACAACTATTTATATTATTTGTAATCTTTTTATTTTTAAGTGTTTCTGGTTGAAATATTTTAATAGTATTTTTTTTTGCCCATATTTTTGCTGGTGGGGGAGTCAGTATAAGTTTTCTACCAGCAGGTCTATCTGGTGCTGTTATGATGACATTTGGAAAGATATTTGCTTTTTTAAGTTCCTCTAAAATATATACAGCCACTTGTGGTGTTCCAAAGAATGCTATTTTTATATTTTTTGGTATTGTGTTCATTGTCTTTAGTTTATGTTAAATTTATAGTAAGTACAACTATTTATATTATTGTTAATATGAGATGGATATTGAGATCAAAAATACATAAAGCGATAGTTACAGAGTCTAACATAAATTATGTTGGTAGTATTACAGTAGATGAAGATTTAATTGAAAAGGCAGGATTTTTATCTGGAGAAAAAGTACTAGTTGTCAGTAATAATTCTGGGGTGAGGGTTGAAACATATATTATTAATGGTAAGAATAACTCTGGAATTATTTGTATGAATGGTGCTAGTGCTCATTTGATAAAAAAAGGAGAAGAGATAATCATAATGGGTTTTGAGCTTACAGATAAATTGATTAAACCAAAGAACGTACTTGTAGATAGCGATAATAAATATGTTAAGTTTATATAATTTATTACTTAGTTATTCATCGCTGGGTAATATCTCCTCAATGTTTTTTGCTTTGTCTATAAAAAGTATTCCGTTTAAGTGGTCAGTTTCATGTTGAAATATTTGTGCCAAAAGTCCACCAGCACCTCGTGTGAACTTTTCGCCTTTTTCGTTATAGGCACGGATAGTTACATTTGTAGATCGTTTTACATCTCCATACAACCAACGTACAGAAAGACATCCTTCTTCGAGCCACACCTTTTTTTTTGATATTTTTATTATTTCAGGGTTGATAAAGACATATTCATTTTTTGAATCATTTTCATATTCACTGTCTGTTTCTTTACTCTGTACTTCAAATGCCCTTTTCGACACTAAAAATACTTGAAGTGATATTCCTATCTGTGGTGCTGCTATCGCTACGCCATCCTCCTGAGAATCAAGAGCATCTTTCATTTCTGCTAGTACTTTCCGTGTTTTATCATTCTTTATCTCGTTCATTGGTATACTTTTAGATAGTTTTCTTAAAATTTTATTCTCTTGTTGTATTATCTCAACCATTTTTTAATTATATGTTATTTTTTATATTTTTAGAAGAGTTTTATTAATGTGTGTTATAAAAGGTCTCTCGGGTCAATTTTTATAGAAAAAGATGGTGGTAGAGAATATAATATTTTTAAAAGTTCATCATCTACCCATTTTTCAGTTGGAAGTTTTATCAATGCATTTATACTGTATATCCCTTTTGTTTTTGGTGTAAAAGATGGATAGATATTTGGGTTGTATTTTTTTAGTAGGTCAGAGATTTTGTTCATTTCTTTTGTAGCCGTTATTTTTTTACCATTATATGTTATTTTTATTAGTATACTAAATGGCGGATATCCAAATTGTCGCCTTTTTTTAATTTCATTTCTGTAAAAATCAAGCAAGTTTCCTTTTATTATATAATCGAGTATTTTTTCATCAGTATTTCGTGTTTGAATCAAGAATTTTTTGATTGTTTTTGTACGTATGGAAAGAAGTAGATTAAATATTTTTTCGTTCATTCTGAAATCTGGAAGTGTGAATAATGAATCTATCCCCAACACGGCGCTATTGTCAATATTACTATTTAGATAAGGTATAGACATTTCTGTTCCTATTAAAACACTTCCTGGGGAGGAGAAAAATTTATTAGATATTTCAAGTGCTTTTTTGTGTGTTTTTACGGAGTCACTATCTATCTTAAATATTTTGATTTCAGGAGACTGTTTTTTTATCTCTTCTTCTATTCTCTCAACCCCACTTCCAAGCGCTACTAATCTCCAACTATCGCAGTTGTCACATTTCCTTTCAGATTCCTCCTGCTCTTTGCATTTATGGCACAAAAATATATTACCTTTTTTATTCTTGTGAAGCACCATAGGGGTGTCACATTTTTTACATTTAACAAGTTCACCACAATCATTACATACAGTAACAGGAGATAAACCTCTCCTTCCTGTAAATAAAAAGATATGTTCATTATTGTCTTTATTGTATTTTATGATAGATTCTAATTCATCACTTATAATAGCAAATGATTTACGTATGCCACTTGCTCTATATTCTTTCATGTCAACCATTGTCTGCGTTGAAGTAGAAAGTGATCTAAATTTTAAAGGCGATAATTCTATGAATTCACCCTTATTCGCTTTCCATATTGTTTCTGGTCTTAGTAGAGTATCTCCAAATATTAGTTTTATGTTTGCTTCTCTTGCAAATAGCTCAACAAATGTTCTTATATCAAAGTATGGTTTTATAAATGTTTTATAATTGTGTGACCCTTCTTTGTCTAATATTATTGTGCTTAAATCTTCTCTTGGGATAGATAAAAAAGAAGAAGTTGCAACAATTAACACTGGATGTTCCTCGTTTGATATATTTTTCCATGATTTTATTAGCTCCTTTTTTGGTAGATTCCCATGTAATATAAAGGTATATTCTTTGATACCTCTTTCTAGGGTATCTAAAATCATCTCTATTTCAAGTGCTGAAGGGAGACATAGGAATACAGATGAACCTTTCGCAAATTCTTCACGTATAAGACTTTTGTATGTTGTTATTCTGTCTTTGTTGTCTGTCTGGAAAACGAATATTTCATTTGTTTTGTTGTCTCTTTCTTGTTGGTTTTTTTCTTTCTTTGTATTTATCTGTTCGGTTATTATTATTTTCGGAGTGAGTGATTGGAGTATTTCACCTGTTGTAGTTGCAAAATATCGTGCACATTTTTGTGCAGCTTTTACAAACTCAGGAGTAAAAAAATATCTAGGTTTGATGTTTTCAAGTTTTTTGATTGCATACGTAGATGTTCTTAATTTTGTTTTTATGTCTGATACTTCTTCCGTAGACTCCACTAGAGCATTTATTTTTTTCTTCCGTACTTCAACTGTAACGATACTTCCAACTGGGATATCTTTGGAAGAAAAATAAGATAGAGTTTCCTTAAAGATTCCTTTTGATAGAGGTATAACATTTACGATTTTCATATGTATTGTGGATTGTTATTATTTGTAACGTATTGTTGTTGGAATCTTCAACATGAAAATCAATTTAATTTAATGTCAAAAATAAGACCTTTATCTTTTATGTACAAGATTGAATCTTTGTTATTTATTGCAAAATATGGGTTATCTCCTGTGTATATTGGTTGGAAATTTTGAGTTCCATTTTTCTCTATCTCTATAGCGTATATACTCTTACCAAGAGAAAATATTACAACATCTCTCCTTTTCGGATAAAACCCCATTGTCTTTATAGGTTTTAATTTTGATGTAAAAATACTTACCATTTTTTTGCATTTTTTGTTGCAAAAAAATTCAGGAGTAGAGGTGCTACCACCAAGCCATATCGCTGATATGTTTTTCTTTGTTTTTATTATTTCTACATTACCAGAGTTTGATATTATTATATTTTTATTTTGTTTTTTAAATAACGGTTGTATTTTTGTATATTCTTTTTTTGTTAGTTTTGTCACATTATTCGAGAAGTCTTTTGTTAGTTTTGTTATCATCAAAAAAGGATGCATTTTTATAATCTCACCTCCTTTTAGGTTTATTATTTTACCCCATGGGTATCTGCCTTTCGTATGTACAATTATAGAATGTTTTCCTGCGTATATATTTTTTAATAATATGGCTTGATTGTTGTAATTTGTGGTATTTACTTTTTTGTTATCCAAAAATATTGATGATTCTTTGTATGGTATATAAATATCTATCTCTCCAGATTTATATTCTGTCCATAGTTGATAAGAAATAAATGCGAGAATAGAAATTATAACTATAATAAGTATTTTCGTCTGAGTAGTGCTCTTATTTAGAAATTCTTTTATTTTTTTCATGTATATATAGTATACGAAGTAGTTGAAAACGTAAAGTTTGTAAAATAATACTAAAAGACGTAGAATATTCACAATGAATAAAGATAAATTTTTAATAAAAGGATTAGGTGGCAAAAAGAGTCTCTGTGGTTCTATTACTGTAGGTGGTGCGAAGAATTCAGCATTAAAATTGATGGCAGCGTCTGTGTTGTTTAAAGATAAAGTAGAATTAAGAAATGTTCCAGAAATAGAGGATATAAAAAGGATGTCTGATTTACTTATTGATATGGGAATTTTTGTTGAAAGAAGGAAAGAAAATATATATTTGTTCAAATCACCATCAGATTGTAAAACTTCACTTTCATCATATATTTCAAAACACATAAGAGCTTCAATTGTACTTACTGGACCTGTGTTGGCTAGATTTGGCAAGGTTTCGTTTCCTCATCCTGGTGGTTGTGTGATAGGTAAACGCCCAATAGATCTTTTTGTAATTGGTTTTCAGAAAATGGGAGCTAGTGTAAAAATAAAAAATGATAAGTATATTATAGAGACACAGAAAGGTAAACTTATTGGAGCAAGTATCTTTCTAAAAAATCAGAGTGTAACTGCCACAGAGACATTCATGATGGCAGGAGTTTTAGCGAGAGGAGAAACAGTTATTAAGAATGCATCTGTAGAGCCAGAGATAGAAAATCTTGCTAATTTTCTAGTAGTAGGTGGAGCAAAAATAAAAGGGATTGGTACTGCCACTTTAACAATAAAAGGTGGAGATTTGCTATTGTCAAAAGGTAAGTTTCATACTGTCATGCCAGACAGAATAGAAGCAGGAAGTTTTCTTATTCTTGGAGCACTCACAGCACGTGAACTTGAGGTAAAAAAATGTAATCCAAAACATCTTGAGTCTTTGATTGAATTATTGAATTATTGTGGTGTGAAAATGGAAATAGGAAAAAATAGCATAAGAGTATTTGGTGGTTCACCAAAGAGGCATTTGAAACCTATTGATATAAAGACACATGAATATCCAGGATTTCCAACAGATCTTCAAGCACCTATGACAGTATTTTTAACACAAGCAAGTGGGGAGAGCATGGTGTTTGAAACTATCTTTGAAGGAAGATTAAATTATTTTGAGTCTCTTGTGAAGATGGGTGCAGATATAAAAATGATGGATCCACACAGGATTATAGTGAGAGGCCCTAGTTGTTTACGAGGTAAGATACTTGATAGTCCTGATTTGAGAGCGGGACTTGCTTTTGTGATTGCTTCAATAATATCTAAAGGAGACTCTACTATTTGTAATGTATATAATATCGACAGGGGATATGAAAATATAGAAAAACGTTTGCGAGGTATAGGTGTGGACATTGTAAGAGTTATACAGTAGTAAAGATATTTTCTATAGTGTACAATTTAGGTATTACTTGTTACAAAATATTTTTTGTGCAATTTACATAATCTTATTACTAAACAATAAAATAAAACATGATAACAGAAGAATTACTCTCTTATATAAGAAAAGAAATTACTGATGGTTCGACGAAAGAACAAATTACAGAAATACTAACAACTTCTGGTTGGACTACGCCTGATATAGAAGAAGCTTTTGTTAAGATTGGTGCTTCCTATAAAGTGGAGGAACAAGCAGATGCAGAGACTATTGTCGCACAAGAAACAAAAGTAGATGTAAGTAATCAATTAACAGATGAAGTTAATAATAACGAAGTGGAACCTTCTTCCCCTGTAGAAACCGCTTCAGTTGATGCTTCGCAATATAATAATATAGAAGTTCATAAGTCAAAAAAGTGGGTTATTTTTACGTTAGTTGTACTCTTTATTTCAGTTATTGGAGCTGGTAGTGTATATGCATACTTCTCTTTCTATAAAAAATTGACACCATACGAAGTTCTTACACGTATGGTAAAAGCTTCGAAACAAATTGGAACAAGTAAATTTAATACTGACTTATCTATGAATCTTCAAACTAGTTTGAATTCAAAAGGGTCTGGTATTAGTAAAGTTAATCTTGAATTAAAATCAAAAGGTAGTCAGAATACAACTAATCCAAAAGATGCAAAAATGGATT
>CAZPPV010000023.1:0-7689 GCA_964588565.1 uncultured Candidatus Saccharibacteria bacterium
AAAATACCGCAAAAAAGTTTGGAGATAATATGAAAAAAATTCGTTTAGAAAAAGGTATGTCGCAAGGCGACATTTGCCGATCATTAGACTTGGATCGAGCTTATATCAGTAATGTTGAAAATGGCAAACAAAATCTTACAATCAGCACAATGGAAAAGGTTGCTAAGGCGTTGGGTGTAAATGTAGATCAACTTTTAAAATAAATATGATTAAATCTAAAAAAATAAAAGTGGCTCTGGTTGGTATAGGGAACTGCGCAAGTTCTCTTGTCCAGGGTGTTTCGTTTTACTCCAAATCAGAAAATGAATCAGTTGGATTGATGCATCCCGATTTTGCTGGGTATAATATATCTGATATTGAATTTGTTGCTGCGTTTGATGTTGATAAAAGAAAAATAGGAAAAGATCTTGCAAAAGCAATATTCCAAAAACCTAATTGTACAAAGAAATTTCAAAACGTTGAATTATTGAATACTAAAGTGTCAAAAGGCCACGTCTTAGATGGTGTGGCATCTCATATGCGAGGATACTTTATCGTTAATGATGAGCAAGAACCTGTTGATATTGCTCAAGAGTTAAGTAAAACTGGTGCGGATATGCTCATTTCTTATTTACCAGTTGGTAGTGCTAATGCATCAAGATTTTATGCGAACGAAGCGTTAGAAGCAGGTGTTGGTTTTGTGAATGCAATTCCGGAATTTATCTGTTCAGACCCAGAATGGATTGCTAAATTTAAAGAAAAAGGAATACCTTGCGCTGGTGATGATATAAAATCATAATTTGGCGCAACTATTCTGCATAGAATTTTAACAAAATGTATAGAAGACCGTGGACATAAGATTGACAATACATATCAGTTGAATATTGGTGGAAACACAGACTTTTTAAATATGAAAGATGAAAGTCGATTAATTTCAAAAAGAATATCTAAGACAAATGCCGTAACTTCAATACTTGAAAATAAAGAATTTGGAGTGAGAATTGGCCCTAGTGATTATATTTCACACCTTAATGACAACAAAGTTTGCTACATAAATATCAAAGGTAGACAGTTTGGTAATCTATCTTTCGATATTAGACATTAAATTAAGTGTTGAAGATAGTCCAAACAGTGCTGGAGTAATGATAGATATTATTAGAGCAATGAAGGTTGCTCTTGATCGTAAAATATCAGGAAACTTAGAAGCAATAAGTGCATATTACTTTAAGTCCCCAGCATTTCAATATAGAGACGATGTTGCCAGAACAATGGTTGAGGATTTTATCAATTTCAAGTAGTAAAATTATATGATTTATATACACAAAAAAGAATTATTAGAGCCTGAGTATGAATTTGTTGAACGCAAGGGCCTTGGACATCCAGATACTTTATCTGATGCTCTCGCTGAGTTCTTGTCAGTCAGTTATTCAAATTATACTCTGAAAAATTATGGTGCGGTTCTGCACCATAATTTTGATAAGGTCGGGCTACTCGGCGGTGCCTCATTTGTAAAATTTGGTGAAGGATACTTAACAAAACCAATACGAGTATTATTAAATGGTCGCGCCTCAACAAAGTTTGGAGACAAAAATATACCTGTTGAAGATTTATTAAAAACTTGGGCTAAGGAATTTTTACTCTCTAAATTTCAAAATCTAATAAAAGAAAAGGATCTAGAATTCCATTATAATTTAAGCACTCAAAGTAGTCCTGGCAAAACTGAAGAATTTAAATCTACAAACACACCTCGGAAATTTTGGTTTGAGCCAAGAAATTTCGATGATCTACCAGAAACTAAAAAATTATTTTCAAATGATACATCCTTGGGTGTAGGTTATGCCCCTTATTCTAAATTAGAGAAACTTGTTTTAAATATTGAAGAAACTTTAAGCTCAGAGAATTTCAAAAAAGATCACGCTTGGATAGGGTCTGATATTAAAATAATGGGTACAAGGAATGGTCAGCAATTTAGCATAACTTTATGCGTTCCACAAATAGCTAATTATGTCCGCTCGGTGGACGAATATAAGCAGAATCTAGATCAAGCCAAACAAATTATTCATAAGGTTTCTCAAGGTATTGGAATAAGTGATCTTGAGTTGTTTTGTAATACTCGAGATAATTTAGAGACAAAAGAACTTTATCTTACAGCAATTGGATCATCAATAGAAAGTGGAGATGAGGGTTTGGTTGGGAGGGGAAATAGAATAAACGGGGTCATTTCTCCAACAAGACTTATGAGTGTGGAAGGATCCTGTGGTAAAAATCCTGTTTATCATATCGGTAAGATTTATTATGTAACGGCTCATGAGATTAGTAGAAAAATATTTGAAGAGTTTGGAATCACAAATGAAGTTTCTTTAATTAGTCAAAGTGGACGAGATTTATTGGATCCTTGGAAAACATTTGTAACGATATATAATTCAGATATTGATGTAGAGAAAATGGAAACTTTTATAAGAAAAGAACTTAAAAATATTCCTGAAATTACCAAATCGTTATTAAAGGGAAGATTTAGATTATTTTAAAAAATGGAAAAGATACCAACCAATAAAGAAAAAAAACAAATAGAACTCGTGGAAGAAAACCTTAATGTTGCTGGGTTTAACCTTGTAAAAGAAAAACCACTTTATAAGAAAGAGTTGTTTGTGGAGAGTAAAAATATAAAGGAAGAAAACCTAAAAAACTATTTTGAACAAAATCGTTTCCTTTCCCGACCCCCATTGCCATTGATGCAAGAAAATTCTACAACTTTATTTGTTTCATCTGGCATTCAGGTTTTGGATCAGAGTATTCATGAAGAAAAGAAGTTACCCGAGAACCCGATATTTGTTAATCAACCAGTTTTACGTTCGCAGTTTTTAGGAAGTAATGATATTGAATCTCATACTAGTTTCCATAACGTAACCACCTTGGATGTTAATTTAGATTTAAATGAACATATTAATCATTTAAAAAAATGGATTCAGTTTTTAGTTTCGCAAGGATTTGATGAGAATGAGTTTGTTTTTGATATTCTGGAATCAGAACCTAAGTGGGGTAAAAGAAAATTTTCTAATATTGTTATAGGGGTTTACTATGGTGGTTTAGATATAGGTGACGCTATTTATATACCTTCAATGCCACAAGATGATCGCGATCCTTTTTCTATTAGTGATATAGGTTTTGGTTTAGAGCGCCTTAATCATAAGCTCAGTGATATAAATACTATAGAAAAGGACTGTTTAAAAACCTTAGCACTTCTAGCTATTTCTGGTGTTAATCCTGGCAATAAAAGTCATGGCTATAGATTCAGATTATTTTCCAAAAGATTTGTTTCAGGGTGTGACTTAGACTTTGAAAGAATGACTACCGAGCTCACTTCAATGGGAACCATGATGGACTACTGGTCTGACTCCATTTCCGATTCCATGAGAGATAAAGAATTATTAACAGAAAAAATAATTATTGAGTGTGAAAGAAACTTTAACCGTGAAATTTTAAACTTTTTGAAAAGCGAATTTAATTACGAACATGATATTGAAATTAATCAAAAAACTAAAGATTTTTTAGTACAGCTTAGAAATATCGGAGATAAATCAACAGATTTTTGGGATGATATAGAAAGGAAAATAAATATTAAATAATATTATGAATAAACAAATTTTTTATTTATCTGGCGGAGGTGATGAAATACAGAGTCAAAAAATAGACTCTGATTTTGCGAAATATATTGATGGAAAAAAACTGATGTATATACCCGTTGCTCTCAATAGAGACATGCTCGGTTTTGAAGCTTGTTATGATTGGATCACAAAGCTTTTTCTAAATTTTGAATATGAGAAAGAAGTACCTGTTATCCATATGTATTTGGACCCTCAATCTATTGGAGAAAAACTTTTTGATTATGATGCACTTTATATTGGAGGGGGTAACACCTTTGAGCTTTTGCAGTTTTTAAATCAAAATGGATTATTTGAACAAATTAAATTATTTTACGAAAGTGGTAGACCAATTTATGGTGGAAGTGCCGGTGCAATAATCTTAGGAAAAAATATCGGGACTGTTGAAGAGGAGAATAACAATAATTATAGGTATGATGAAGGTTTTAACATTTTAGACGGATGTTCTTTTATTTGCCACTATGAACCAACTCTAGACCAAAAGATTCAAAATTTCGTTTTTAAATATAAACAAAATGTTATTGCAATACCTGAGGATGCTGGTATTAAGATTGAAAACGGAAAAATAACTAAGCTGTTTGGTAAGTCATTCGTATTTAACTCGGAAGGTAAGAAAGTGTTAGATCTAATCAAAAAAAAAGTCATTGTCTGTGACTACGATAACCCCAAAAAATATACTTTCCCTAGTTTCGGTTTCGGTAGTTCGGAAAAAAGAGTATGGCACTTTGCCAAAACATTATCTGAAATAGATGGCTATGAAGTAATAATCACAGGTCCACTGTGGCTATCTGAATATGTACCCAACGCTAAATATTTTCCAAAAAGTCTGAATTCAGCAACTTATAAAGAGTTTTTAGACAATTATGGAAAATGTGATTATTTATTTGCTGGTCAAGAATACTTTGATAAAGATGAATGGGTAGAACCTTTTGAAAAATGCGCCGATATTCTGTTAAGTTATCAGCTACACCCATATGAATACAAGAAAGTTAGTTTTAATGCCACAGATAAGTTTTTATTTTGCTACTCAGATGAAATGATCGAACATTATAAAGAACAAAAACCTTTGAAAGCATTACTTTTTCATAGTGGTGTAGATGAGGATCCATATTTTACTGTGAAAAAACAGGACTATTTACTTTGGATTGGTCGATTAGACAAAGACAAAGCCCCCCACTATGCGATTCTTGCTGCAAAAGAATTGGGCATGAAATTAAAGATTCTCGGTAAGACTGTCTATCAGCCAGAATATTATGAACAGAATAAAGACTTATTTAGTGAATCACACGTAGAAATGTTGGGCGTAGTTTTTGGAAAAGAAAAGATGAAATTAATTAGCGAAGCTAGATGTGCCATATACACTATTGACAAAAACTACAGCGAAGCAGGGGCAGGTGTCTTAGGTGAATTTTTGACTTCCGGTGTGCCTATAGCAGGAATATCTTGGTTAGGCACTGACGCGGTTTGTGAAGCAGTCGATAATCCATATCTAGGACAAATTGCTATGGTAAACAGAGAAATGAATGAAAAAGAAATTATAGATAAATTAGCCGAGGCTATTAAAGTCTGCTTAAAAATTGATACAAGAAAGACCTTTGAGATTGGTTCTAAAAAATATGATTCTAAGTTTCTGATTCAGAAAATATTCCAGATCATTGAGAGTAACAAGAATGAATCGTGAGAATACTATTTATAAATTTTACTCCAATAGATATTCCCGCTGGCCATACATTTAGACTGGTCCATGAGCTCTCGGATTTATGTAAAAAAGCAGACATACATATCCTGTGTGCTAAAAAAGGATCTGAATCTAAGTCTATAAAAAGACATTTTAAAAAAGTTGTTTTTAGTTCATTTGAATTAGAATTTGATGGTTGGGAGATTAAAAATGTAGATCAATTTATAGCATATGTTGAAGAATATGATAGACTGCAAAATTTTGATCTGATTGTACTAAATATGGAGGTTTGGTCACTTATTAGGAGGTTTGCATTGTCTAAATTACAAAGTAAATTTTGTGTAGTTTTTCATGGGGTACCGTTTATTGGTTATTTAAACGAACCAACTTGGAATTTTAATAAAGATGCCTTATCGGTGATAAAAAATACCAAAGAAAAATATAAAAAATTTTTTAATAAAAATTATTACTTAGAATGCGAAGAGTTTATGTCAAAAATTAATTGTATTGCTAGCAGTAAAACATCCAGCCATTACCTTAAGAAGTATTTTGGGAAGGTAAAGATTTGGAACATCAACAAGTATCCTAGACCAAGATTGCATTTAAGGTGGGGTAAAAAGGATTTTGACCTTGCATATATGGCGAGAATCGAGCACGGTAAAGGATTGGAATATATACGAGGTATTGTTGAGTCAGTCTATTTAAAAAGTAACAGAGAGATCAGAGTGGCTATTATGGGTAAAACAGACGATACAATAAGTAAGGTTATACTGGACTCACTCTTACAAGATCAATCTGAAAATATTTCTTTTGAATATTTTGGACACGCAGATGATAATATAAAGCAAAAGGTTTTATCAAACTCTAAGGTGTTCATTTACCCATCAGTATATGATAATAATCCTACGGTAATCTACGAAGCTATTTCATTTGGTTTACCTATTGTTATGTGGAATACAGCTTTTAGCAGATTAAATTTTGATAGACTATCGTTTGTGAAACTTACAAAATTCAAGGATATAGAAAAGTTTGCTCAAAATTGTATAGATCTCATGGAATATAAAGGGACACATAATAAAGAAGTTAAACATTTTTTTGATACAAAACTGTTTGCTAGTATGGATATAGCTGATTTTGATTTGAAATTATTCAATAAAATATAATGATAGAAATAAAAGATAACTTTGATAGTATTCTCCCAAAAGAAAATACTATTGTAATGCTTCACGCTCACGCTGACGATGAATCTTTTTTGTCTGCCGGCATCATAAATGAATTTATAATGCGTAATTATGATGTTTTATTAATTTATTTGGCTACAGGTGTTGTCGAAAAAGAAGAAAGAACAATTATTAGGCGGAAGGAACTTTCTGGAGCATTAGTGGTGATAGGCATACAAAACGTAGAGTTTCTTAAATATTGTGAACCTAAATATAAAGAAAATGGCATGCCTCTTTATCTACAATCAATACAAGAAGTGTCGGACGCAATAACAATAATTATTGATAAAAGGGGAGTGAGAAATTACACACTTTTTTCATACGACAAGAATGGTGGTTATGGAAATAAGGATCATCTGGTAGTACATAAAGCAGGAAGACTACTATTTAAAAATTCATCGGCCGCGAGCTCACTATTTGAGGTCACTATTCCAATGGAGACGTATTTAAATTGGCTTACAAAAAAAGAGGGTAAGGTTTCGGAATCATATTTACCGAAACTAAGTTATTGGTCTACAGAATTTGGACTAAAGAATAAAGAAATTGATTACTCGTATTCATTAAATTTTATGCAAATTGAGTTAAAGAAAAGCGCTCTAAGTAAACATGTCTCACAGATAAAAAAGGACGAATTTCCACTTTCCATCACTCAAATCGATTTTATAGAATTATTTGGTAAAGAATATTTTGCTTATATTGATAGGTCTACTTTATGAACTACCATAAAACTTGAACGAAGTCGCCAAGCGAACACGAAGCAAGCACCGAGCAGGTATCGTGAGCGAATGCGAGCGGCCAATGCGAGGTGGTTGCAAAGTGTGAGCGAACTCTAGAATTACCACAAAACGCGGATACGGGAGCGCCTCGCACCGACGCGAATGACGAAGGGACGGACGGACGAAATATTGCCACTATGCTAAAATATAAAAACAAGCCCTTTCTGGATGAATGAAGCATCGGAAGCAAAACCATAAAATTTCCTTACCAATTCATTTAAAAGGCGGGGGGTGCAGGGGGGAGCCGCAAAAAAATGAAAGGAAATTTTATGGTTTTGTTTCCGTCGCTTTAAGTTTATCACAATATCTAAAGTTTGGATATTGAATATTTAGATAGAGAATGGTAATATATGACTAGGTCAATAAGAACAAAA
>CAZPPV010000024.1:0-7630 GCA_964588565.1 uncultured Candidatus Saccharibacteria bacterium
GTTTGTCTTTATTGTAATGTAGTGTAGGTGGTAATTCAATGGGTGGTGGGGATAACTAAAGACCTAACGATTTTTTAGTCTACCAGAAAAATCCCTGGCAGCTTTATCTCTGGAATTTTTGCACAATTTCTTTATTATTATTCTTTTCATACGACATGTTTTCACTTCTTTTGTTTAATACATATGTTTTCATTACTTAAATTACTTTTGTATTATATATTGATATAATTAAACCTTAAACTCTACAACATCTCCATCTTTAACAATGTATTCCTTCCCCTCGGTACGAATGAGACCTTTTTCACGTGCATTGGGATAAGAACCAGATTCAATCAAGTCATTCCAAAATATTACATCAGCACGAATAAATTTATCTTTAAAATCTGTATGTATGGCTGCTCCTGCTTCAGGTGCAGATGAGTCTTCTTTAATAGTCCACCCACGAGTTTCGTCAAGACCTGTAGTAAAATAAGTCATCAGCCCCAAAAGGTCATAGCTCCCCTTTATGAGTTCTCCTATTCCATCTCCACCATCTGCACCAAGCTCATGCCTAAACTCTCCACGTTCTTCACCTTTAATTCCAGAAAGTTCATGCTCAATACCAGCATCAACAATAACCCATTTTGCCTTTATGTCTTTAAATAATTCAACTAGCTTATTAAAACGTTCGTTCGAATTTTCATCCAGATTATATGCGCCAGCTTTCTTGTTTAATATATACAAAATTGGTTTCATTGTTATTAAGTGTAATCCTTTAACTATATCTTGCTCATCATCATCAAATTCAATAGACAAAGACAACTTACCTTCATCTAAAACTTTTTCTATTTTTTGTAATACTTTTTTTTCCTTTAACGCCGTCTTATCTCCACGCTTTATATCTTTTTCAATACTACCAAGACGTTTAGTAACTGTTTGAAAATCAGCAAGAACTAACTCAAGATTTATAATCTCAATATCTGAAACAGGGTCTATCTTACCAGACACATGTATTACTCCATCATCTTCAAAAATCCGTACTACTTGTAAAATTGCATCTACTTCTCTTATGTGTGAAAGAAATTTATTACCAAGTCCCTCACCTTCAGCTGCACCTTTTACAATTCCAGCAATATCAACAAACTCAATCGCGGCTGGAATCTTTTTTACTGACTTTGAAAATTCATCCAACTTATCTAGACGGTCATCAGGCACAGCAACAACACCAACCGATGGGTCGATTGTACAAAAAGGATAGTTCTCAGCTGGTACAGATTTTTCTGTTAATGCATTAAATAATGTTGACTTCCCTACATTTGGTAAACCTACTATTCCTATTGATAACATAATATATCTCGTTTCCTAAAACTATTGGACACCGAGCGTCCAATAGTTTTAGGAGTTTTAAATTTACATAATTTTTTTAAGTTCGTCTTGGTGTGCTTGCATCACTTCCATAGCTGCAGACATTTGATCTTTCCCACCTTTCATTTTTTCCTGTGTCTCAGATGCAATCTTTTGAAATAGGTCCGGATTTTCTGTTATAAGCTTCATCATCTTTTCCTGCTCCGCTTCAGGCACATCTTTCATTTTAGACTTAATCATCTTCTTCATTAAAAAATTCTTTATCATATATTTATTTTTGAAAATTACTTACAATACAAATGATTGTAACAGAAATATCGTAAATATGAAAATCTTACAAAGCAATCTTATTTTAACAATTTGGTTGTCTTTTTATATAACGTATTCCAACAAAAAAAGATAAAAATACTAACAAAATAATAGCGATAAATACTACATACTTACCATTTATTAATGCATCACTCCCATAAGCAAATATGATAGAAAAAGGAGTTACCCCGATAATAGTAGCTAGCATATATCTGATAAATGAAATATTACTAAAAAGTCCTAATGCATAACTAAGAATATCAACGGGGAGTACCATTCTTAACAAAATAATACTCATAAACTCCATATTTTGGGGTATTCTTTGTTCATACTTTTTCAATTTTTTTAACAATATGAATCGAGACAATATGCTTTTGTTGAAATATCTCGCTATCAAAAAAGCTATCATAGCTCCTATACTCCAACCTATAATATTATATACGGCAGCAGCTTGTACACCAAAGATAGCTCCTGAAACAAGGAACAACGGCATAGTAACTGGAGCAACTACTATAGAAATAATCAACAACAATACATAAATTATTTGAGCAACCCAATTTCCTACCTCAACATACTTTTGGAATAAAGGCATCAGGTCATTTATAAACATAAAAGGGACAGATACTACTACGAATAGTAATACCGCATATAGTAACTGTAACTTACTACTATTTTTAAATATTTTCATAATATTTAAAAATGCTTGGTTGAAATGTTTTTGATATTTTAATTTCTATAGGTTTAACTTTAAAAATTTTCTTGCTTTTATTATTAATAGTTACATCAAGCATCAATCCTCGCATTGTTTCTTTTGAAAAACTTTGATCAAACACAAAATTACCAAGACTGTAAGCTATCCAACCTTTTTTATACCTCTCTACCTCCTGAACGACATGAGGATGATGTCCTATTATAATATCTGCACCAGACTCTATTAACACATGTGCAATATTTTGCTGTTCCTTATTTGAATGTGTCTTGTATTCATCTCCCCAATGAAAGGAAACTACTACTATGTTAGCTATACCTAATTCTTTTATCCTCCTAACCGCTCTTGCTGTATATTTTAAATTAAAAGAACTTTTACCTGGCATATTACCTTCTGCCAAAAAAGAATTTTTATCATAATCAACAAGACTATATGCTAAAAAAGCAATTTTTACTCCATTAATACTTTCAATTACTGGAATATTTGCATTTGTATAATTTACTCCACCACCAACGGTGTCTATTCCATTTGAATTTAAAATTGATAATGTATCATCAAATGCTTTTCCCCCCCAATCAAATATATGATTATTCGCAACAGACATTATGTCAAAACCAGCAAATTTTAAACCTTTTACAACAATAGGGTCATCACGAAAAGAATACTTATTGCCGACGCTATGCCCACGAGATGAAATTGGACCTTCAAGATTACCAAAAGTCAGATCTGCAGAGCGTAGAGTATCCGCAATCTTTAAAAATGGATATTCAACATTTCTATTTTTCACTATCTGTTTCCACACTCCTCTGTTCTTGGAAAGCATAATATCTCCGACGAACAACAATGTACTGTATTTTTTGTATGTATTGTTATTTATTTTTTTGATAAATGGTATAGCAACTACACTTGCAGTATTCTTTGTATTATTGTTTATAGTAGAATTATACAACTCTACTATAAAAGGACGAGCTATATATAAGGCTAAAAATACCAATAGTATCCCAAATACAATCAATAAATATGAAATAATTATTTTTGATTTTGAATGTCTTTTTTCACTTAATTCATGTTCGTATTCACTTGAAAAAAAATCTTTTACGGCAGAGTCAACATCATCTGCATCCCAATCATTATTCAAAAGATTTATGATTATATCTTCTTCTTTTAGTCCTGCAGAATATGCATCTTTAACGTATTTTTTTAACTCAAATGTGACCATCTAATAATATTACATCGTTATACATATAATTACAAAATTAATTTAATAATTATATGTATAACAAAAAAAACCGACCTAAAAAATAAGGCCGGTTTTATAAAAAAATATTACTTAATCAAAATAAGCTTCTTCTGTAACTACCCTTATTCCACTTTCTTCATCAATATGAATTCTTCTATCTTTATCTTTTTCAACATCATAGCCAATTATGGTATTTTCAGGAATACTCACGTTGTCATCTAATATAGAATTTTGTATATTACACATTGAACCAATGTGTACACCATCAAATAATACTGTTCTGTGGATTGACGCTCCGTGTTCAGTACGAACATCTCTACCAGAAACAACCATATCCATACACATGGGGCTATCAAATACTGTTCCACCAGCAGAAATAACATTAGGAAAATATATCTTTTTTTTCAGAAATAATACAAACTCTTCTTTACTCCTTTTCTCATCAAAAAAATCATCTGCATCATTAAATATAAACTCTTCAATACAAGAAACCGGGTCAGGAAAAACACTTTTCCATGGAGCACGAATATCATGTATTGTTCTTAAGTACCATCGTTCATTATATAAGTTAATCTTTGGCTCTGGTCTAACTAAATCCATCTGAGCCTCATGATACTGCCCGATTCTACCAACATCTCTCCAGTAGATACCATTCTCTCCAGGAGCAATACTGTCTTTCATGTTAAAAAGATAAACAACGTGATCATTAATTGCTTTAGGTATTATGTCATTTCCAAAATCATGACTTGATTTTGGGTCCATGTGGTCTTCTCCTAAAAGTTTTAACAAGAACTGTTTATCAAACATATATATCCCAGTTGAAGTAATAGTATATCCTTCCTTTTCTGATGTTTCTTTTGGATTATCAGGTTTTTCTTCAAACCCAATAATTCTTGAATGTTCATCTACTTCCACAACACCAAAATTCTTGGCAGCTTCCAAAGACAACATCTCAAGACCACAAACAGTAAAATCAGATTCCTTTTTCTTGTGAAAAAGATATAGCTTACGAATATCAAACTTACATATATGATCTCCGGCAAGTATCACAACAGTATCGAAATTAACCTTACGACTTATCATTCTATGGTTTTGGAATACGGCATCTGCTGTTCCCTGAAACCATTCTCCACCAGTCAATTGTTGTGCTGGTTTAAAATCGACACATCTATGATAAACAGAACTTGTTAAATCAAGATCTCTAATGTGGTCATTTAAATCATCACTCTTATATTGTGTTAATACTGCCGTATATCGAATTTCAGATTCTATTGCATTACACAATGGAAAATCTATTATTCGATACTTACCACCAAAAGGTATCGACGGTTTAGCTCGATGGTCAGTCAACCATCTCAATCTATTACCTCTACCTCCAGCCAAGATAATACACATAACTCGACTCATATCACAAATGTTTCCCATAGTTTCACACCTCTTTTTTGTTTAAGTAAAATTGTAAAAGAACTAGTTGACTACTATAAATAATATTAAGAATTATGTCAATGCTTCGTCGCAATTCATCAATAATAAAATACACTAATGTATAGATTAACTAATACTTAGGTGTGTTTTTACGCGCTTTATTATATCTTTAATATCCCAATCAGTTTTTATCATAAAATCACATTTACCCATCTCAAGAGCATCTGTTATGGCTTCAGTTTTTTCAAAATTTGTAAGTAAAATAATAGGAGTATCCTTACAACATCCTTTATTGCGTAATTTTTTAAATACAGCTAATCCATCTATTTCAGGAATAATTATATCTAATAAGATTACGTCTGGACATTCTCCAAGTGCTTTATCTATAGCCTGCTTTCCGTCTGTTGCTTCAAAAATACAGAAACCTTCATTGCCTAATTCTTTAGACAACACAGTGAGGGTTAACGGGTCATCTTCGACAATCAAAATTTTTATCTCTTTTTTCATGTTTTTAAAAAATAACTAATATATGCTTTGAAAACCATTTCATAAAAATTAATTATATCATTTTTTAAAATACCGACCAGACTACTTATACACAGTATAAAAAATAACACACACAATATGTTAAGATAATAACATGAAAATAGGATGCCATGTATCAATAGCAGGTGGTATATTTAATGCTCCAAAACGAGCTAATGATTTGGGATGTGAATGTTTTCAAATGTTCTCACGCTCACCTCAAGGAGGAAAAGCATCTGAACTAACAGACGAAGTAATAGAGAGGTGGAATACTGAAATTAAAAAATACAAAATCAAAGACGTGTATATACACACCCCTTACTACATAAATTTTGCCTCTGCAAATAGTCGGATAAGACACGGGTCTGTTAGTGTCGTGCACGGTGAACTAAAACGTGCAAGCAAGCTTGGTGTAAAATATGTAATGACCCATCTTGGATCAGCAAAAGATATTGGCAAAAAAGAGGCAACGAAAAAGACAATAGAAATGCTTCAAGAAATGCTTGACGGGTACATAGGTAGCGCGAAACTTTTAATAGAAAATGCTGCTGGAGCTGGAGCGATAATCGGTGACAAATTTACAGAAATAAAAGAAATAATAGATGGGGTAAAAAATGAAAGTATTGGTGGTGTGTGTATGGATACACAACATGCATTTGCTTCTGGATACGACTGGAGAGGTGAAAATTTTAATAAAACACTGAAGCAGATAAATAGTGAGCTAGGATTAAATAAAATTAAACTAATGCACGCAAACGACAGTAAAGTTGAATTTGAATCCAAACGTGATAGACACGAACACATAGGAGATGGGTACATAGGCAAAACTACTTTCCAAAACATCGTTAACATGGCGAATACAAACAATATTGATATGATACTTGAAACTCAACACGATAAAGTGGAAGAGGATATAAGATTACTGAAAAAATTTCGTAACAATATAACAGAGGATTAATATACTTATTTTAAACATAAAATATGAACAAACAAACAAAACAAGAAGAACTAGATAAAGTAAATAAAAAATGTGATGAGATGTGTCAATGTTCATTGCGTCACAGTGCAACACAATCAGTACCAGGAGAAGGTTCTGCGGATGCGGATATCATGTTCATAGGTGAAGCACCAGGACGAAGTGAGGATATACATGGAAAACCATTTATAGGTACATCTGGAAAATTTCTTGATGAAATGCTTAAATCCATAAACATGTCTCGTGAAGATATTTTTATAACCAATATTGTAAAATACAGACCACCAAACAATCGTGACCCACTACCAAAAGAAGTAAAAGACTGCATACCGTGGCTTGAAAAACAAGTCAACATAATAGAACCAAAACTTATAGTATTACTAGGGAAACATGCACTAAATAGATTTTTTCCAGATGAACAAATCTCTGAAGTTCACGGTAAATTATTAAACAAAAAATTTGATAATATTTTAACTTCAAATTTTCTTGCTTTATATCATCCAGCGGCGGCTTTATACAATGGATCACTACGAGATAGGTTGCTTGAAGATTTCAAAAATATACCCAAGATATTTAAAAAAATAAAGCAGAATAATATTCAAAAATAATATTCAAATACAATTAAACAAAGTTTAGTTGCATTTTATACAGAATAAGGTAAAATATTGCAATAAAGTTATAGATTACACCTTGTTATATTAGAAGCTTTAACTGGTTGATATCAATAATCATTTATATAAAAAAGCATCTTTTATAAGTTTTAAGAACTTTTAAAAGGGCCCGTAGCTCAGTTGGCTAGAGCGCCTCATTTGCACTGAGGAGGTCGGGGGTTCGACTCCTCTCGGGTCCACAAGTAGCGTTTGGTGGGATAGTTTGGACTTTGCTCGAACTTATTTTAAATAACCTTCTTCCGCGCCGAGCGCGTGGTAATGCCACCCCCCATCTCACGCTCCACGCTCGGTGGTAATGCTTCCCGCCAGCGCCTCCGTTAGCTTTGCACTGCTGTTTGTATTCAATCGTTTCACTCTTGAACAAACAGGGAGCACTCGGCGCTCCGTCCTCGCCCTGTCGCTCTTCCGTCTTTTTCTTTTTTTGCGGGGGG
>CAZPPV010000025.1:0-7524 GCA_964588565.1 uncultured Candidatus Saccharibacteria bacterium
TACGACAGCTACAGTAAGTACACCTTCTTCTTTTGCAGCACGTGCGATTACTGACGCTGCTCCAGTTCCAGTACCTCCACCCATACCACAGGCAATAAAAATCATATCAGCACCTTTTATTACCTCTTGAATTTCTTCTTTCGTTTCTTCCGCCGCTTTCTTTCCAACATCTGGGTTCATTCCTGTTCCAAGACCTTTCGTAAGGTTTTTGCCTATGTGTATTTTCTTTTTTGCTAGTGAGTGGTGCAGGTCTTGTGTGTCTGTATTTATTACTATAAACTCAACTCCTTTTACTTTCGAGTTTACCATATAGTTAATAGCATTTCCTCCAGATCCACCAACTCCTATAACTTTTATTCTTGCAAAGCTTTCAATTTCTGGTTGTATTTTAGGCATAGTTATTTGGTATTATTTCAAACTTGTTAATTACTGAAATAATACCAAATAACTACAAAAAAGGAAGAGTTGACACTCATTTGTTTTCAATCTTTAATTTTTGAGATATAACTATTCTCTATATAGTATTTTATGGTAGAAATTGCTTTATCCATTCTATTGAATGATTTTTGATAGATTCCATAGTTTCTATTGATTTATTTCTTCTTGCTTGCTGTAGTCCGTATATACATAGACCATATGTTACAAACCAAGAGGAGTCTTTTATTTGTCCAGCATGATTATTAACTGATTGTGGCGTTGCTATTTTTGATGGAAGTTTAAGTGATGCTTTTGCAAAATCTTCTATTGTAGAAATACCCGCACCACCACCAGTTATTATTATTCCACCAGGGAGTAGTCCGTTTCTTTTTATTTTTTTTAGATGTGCTTCTATCAATTCAAAAATGTCAGATAGTCTTGCTTCAATTATCTCATCAAGTTTTCGTTTTGAATGTGTTCCGTTTTTGTTTTCTATTTTTATCTTTTCTGCTTCGTCTAATGGGATTTGTAAACCAAGAGCAATATCGTTTGTTATGTCAGTTGATCCAATAGGGAAGACTTGTAGAGATATTGGTACATCATCTTCGAAAACAGATACAACGACAGTTTCTGCTCCTATATTTGCAAGTAAACACCCAACAGTCCTTTGTTTTTTTGTAAGAGCAACGAGACTTGCTGCTATTGGTGTTGCAACAATATCCTCAACCTCAACTCCTGTATTTTCTACTGAACCTATTAAGTCCTCTACGTGTTGTTCTAGGCATGTTATGAATAGAGTTTTTACTTCTAGTTTTGCTCCTTTCATACCTTGCGCTCTTCCCATTATTTCTTTTCCATCTATTTTAAATTTGAGTGGTATTATGTCTAGAATTCTCTTGTTTTCTGTATTTGGTAAGTTGTTTTTACTTAATTCTATCACTTTTTCAACATCAAATTCTGTTACCTCACTATCCACTCGAGATATTACTACCGATGCATTTGAGGTACTGGATTCTAAGCTTATTCCTCCTATTGAAAGAAAAACACTTTTTATTTTTATTTTTGAAGAATTCTCTGCTGCCCTTATCGCTGTTGTAACACTCTTTGAG
Organism: uncultured Candidatus Saccharibacteria bacterium; assembly: GCA_964588565.1. GTDB lineage: Bacteria > Patescibacteriota > Minisyncoccia > Phycocordibacterales > UBA1539 > CAYSEK01. Next base: position 1,527 of record CAZPPV010000025.1, read on the forward strand.
ACGTCATGTTTATTTACTACATATCCATGACGTAATCCTGTTGAAGATGATATACCTACGCCAAGCACTACAGGTTTATGTGAACCTCTTACGTACTCAGAAACTACAACTCTTGTTGAGCGTGTTCCTATATCTATTCCAACTGTTATATTACGTGACATTTATATTTTGAATTGTTTCCTTATTTTTATCTCCTCTTCTTCCATTTTACTACTATGTGCGTATCCTTTCAAATGAAATAAACCGTGGATAAATAAAAAGGCTACAAAATTTTCATATTTACGTTCAAATTTTTTTGATGTATGCTTTACTTCATTTAAATCTATAAAAATTTCTCCCTCTTTTTTGTTTATTGGAAAACTTAATATGCTTGCTGGGTAATTTTTATTTCTATATTTTTTATTTAAAGTTTTTGAACGTATACTTCCAATAAAGATTAAACTTAGGTCATATTCCTCTCCCAGTATTGTGTTTTTTATTTTCATAAAAGGCAAGCGCGGTGGCTTGCCTTTTAGTGTTTTGTTTATAGAAAACATTTGTATCTTTATCTTTTTATACTAATACTAGTTTGGCATCTTGCCTAATTTTTTCAACCTATCTATATCTTTCTTCTTTTCGATTGACCTAAGTGTGCGCTTCTTTTTTCTAGATTCTGATTCTGGTCTTTGGTTGTATACTATTGATCTCATGCGAGGGAGTATTCCTGATCCGCGAACTCTCTTCGTGAACCTCCTAATAAGATTTAGAGCATTTTCATTGTTATTTTTTGTTACTTCTACATTTGTTGTCATGGTATGAGAGATAGTAACATAAATGCTTTTTTGTTGCAAATTTCTATCTCTTTTACTATTTTGTTTTTTTTACATATTCAGCTAATTCTTTCATTGGAACTGTCTCTTGTGAATGGTTGTCCATATTTCGAACGATAACAGAATTTTCTAGCGCTTCTTTTTGTCCAAATATTATAGTAAAAGGTATCTTGAGTTTTTCTGCAACTGCAAGTTGTGAGGATAAGCTATCTTTTGACAATGAATGCATAACTGGGATTCTAGCCTTTCTTAGTATTTCTATTATATTCAAGCTTTTTAGTTTTGCTTCAAACCCTATTTGTATAAAGTAAATTTTTGGTTTTTTTATGATTCTTGATTCTAGATGTTTGTACTGAGTTGAAAGTATAAGTCTATCGACTCCAATCCCAGCACCTACAGCAGATACTGGTTTTCTACTCATTAAATTTTTAGCAAGATTATCATATCTCCCACCGCTTGCGATAGCTAATGGTTTCTTTTTATCTTCATCATTTTCCCCCTCCTCGTTAAAAATCTCAAATACTGTTTTTGTGTAGTAGTCTAGTCCTCGTACGAGGTGGTTGTTTATGCGGTAACATATTTTTAGTGTTTCTAGGTACTCAAGTACTTCTTTGAAGTGCTGTCTACATTCTGCGCAAAGTGCACTTATAGAATCTGGAGCACTTTCTTTTATTGTTCGACATTTTTCATCCTTACAGTCTAGTACTCTCAGTGGGCTAGTCTTTATTCTTTGCCTGCAATCATCACAAACAGAATTTAGATTTTTTTTGTAATAAGAGATTAGTGATTTTACATATGCAGGTCTACATTCATTGTCTCCGATACTATTTATTTCTACTACTGAATTTTTTAAACCAGACTCTTTTAGTATTGTTATTATTATGTGTATTACCATTGCATCAGCTATACTCTTAGAAGTTCCAATTATTTCTAAGCCAAACTGTCTTAACTCCCGTAGTCTTCCTTTTTGGGGTCTTTCATGTCTAAAAAATGGTCCGTAATTATACAGCATTACGGGTTGTGGTAATGATTGCATTCCATTTTCAATATATGCCCGCATAATCCCTGCTGTACCTTCGGGTCTCATAGCTAAATGTGCTCCACCTTTTGTTTTTAGTGAATACATCTCTTTTTCTATTATGTCTGTACCTTCCCCGACTGCTGATGTGAACACCTCTTCTTTTTCCAGGATTGGTGTTTCTATTGGTTTAAATCCGTAATACGTTGCTATTTCAGCAGCTTTTTCAAAGAAACCTTGATATTCATAATATTCATCTCCTATTAGATCACGCATACCTCTCTGAGAAGTTAAAGGTATTTTTTTTGCTCCAGATTTTTTTTGCTGCATAATTAAAGAAGTTAATGATAAAAAATTATTATCTAAAATATATTAAATTAAATTATTTGCTATATTCTTTGTGGATGAAATATATTTGTATTTACCGGGCATTAGACTTGCTTTTGACACAGGGAATAATCTTATCAATGCTCTACCAACTATAAGTTTTCTAGGTACATCTCCCCATGCTCTTGAATCGAAACTTTCAGCTCTGTTGTCTCCCATTACAAAATATTCATTATTACCTAACTCTCGTGTCATTGTATCATCTTTCTTTAATTTCACATAAGGTTCTTTGAGCTTAAACCCAGCAGGATTATTTTTTGTTTTTATTGTAACTACTCCATTTTTTATATCTATGGTATCACCAGGTATTCCAATCAGTCTTTTTATAAAATATTTCGATTCGTTTTTAGGATATTTAAATATTATAATATCTCCTCTTTTTGGATTTTCAAATTTATATGATATTTCATCTACGATAAGATACTGACCCGTAGAAAATGTAGGCTCCATTGATCTTCCATCAACTATGAAAGGTTGCGCAATGAACATTCGTATGGGAACTACTATTATCGCTGCAAGTATTGAGAATTTTATAATTTCCCATATGAAATCTTTGATTGTTATGTGCTCGTTTTGTTTGTTTATTTGTTCACTCATCATTATTTTGTCGTTATAGTTTGTTTAAATAAAAAAAGGTAAAAAACAAGTACAGTCTATTATAAATATGGACTTAACGCAACAGTGACACCATTTTTGTTTTTTTAAAAAAAGCAGAAAGGTAGAAGTAAAAAACTTTTTTTGTTAGTATGTAAAGATGTTATATACAATTGCAGGGCTTGGTAACAAAGGAGAAGAATATAAAAATACGAGGCATAATACTGGTAGGATTATGTTGGAGTATTTCAGAAGAAGTAATTCTTTTATTGATTGGGAAGAAGACAAAAAAAATAAAATACTTATGTCTTCCGGGAAAATAGGGGAGTCAAAGGTTGTACTTTTGGAGCCGAATAATTTTATGAATAATTCAGGTAAGAATATTTCGTATATTATTACGAATATAAAAAAAGTAGAGAAATTGATTGTAATATATGACGATATAGATTTACCTTTAGGTGTAATCAAAATAGCATATAATCGTGGCTCTGGAGGACACAGAGGAATAGAGTCTGTTATAAAAAAATTGAAGACGAAATCATTTATAAGATTACGTGTTGGTGTTTCCAATGTAACACCAACAGGAAAGATGAAAAAACCAAAAGGAGAACAAAAGGTTCTAGATTTTCTTATGGGAGAATTTAAACCTAAAGAGATGAATAAACTAAAATTAGCAGCAAAAAAAGTTACAGATATTTTAGAGACGATAATTCTTGAAGGTAAGGATAAAGCAATGAATATGTATAATTAGATTGTTAGGTCAGTGCAAAATACTGCATGTAAAAACCCCTCACTACTGTGAGGGGTTTTTACATGCAGTATTTTGCACCCAGGGAGATTATTCTTTTTTGTTATCTTTTTCCAAAAACGACAATGTCATTTTTTGTTCTTTTGGTTCAAATAATGTTATTTGGAATGGATAGGTTTTTCCAAGTTCAAGTTTTTCTTTTAGTTTTTCTGTTGAACCAAATTCTGAAACATGTGCTAAACCGGACACACCTTCCTGTATTGATATAAGTGCGCCGTATTGGTTAAACTTGATTACTACTCCATCTACTATGTCTCCTTTTTTGTATTTACTTTCTGCCTCGTCCCATGGGTTTTCTTTTAATGCTTTTATTGATAATGAAATTTTACTATCTTTGATTTCTATTATTTTCGCGTTAACTTTGTCTCCAACTTTGAATATTTTTCTTGGATCTTCTACAAGGCTCCAATCTATTTCTGAAATATGTACTAGACCCTCAAGTCCTTCTTCTATCTTTACAAATACACCAAATTCAACCATTCCAGTAACTTCTCCTTCTATATTATCTCCAACAGTATATTTCTCAACAATCTTTCCTCTTTCTTTTTGAGAAAAATCCTTTTCAGAGAATATAAGTTTACCTTCTTTTGGGTCTGCTGATATTATAGATACTGTTATTGGTTTGTTGACAAATTTTTTCAATTCTTCAAAAATCTTATTTTTATCTCCATCTTCAACTCGTGGGTAATGTTCGGGTTTTAGTTGTGAGACAGGTAGGAATCCTTGAACTCCTTGCCACTCTATCAATAGTCCTCCTTTATTTGCTTCTTTCGGAATAAGTTCAAGAGGTGTCTTGTTTGCGATTACACTCTCTGCCTCGTTCCACACGAGAGCTTTCCTTGCTTCTTGAAGAGATAGCTCTACGTACCCATCGTCATTTTCTTTTTCAATAACTTTTGCAGTTATTACATCTCCAATATTTGTTTTCTTAATTATATCTCGTGCTGCAATAAATTCTCTTCCGTATATAATACCTGTACCAAATGGTCCAAGATCAATGTATACAGATGATTTCTCTATTCCTATAACTGGACCTTCTGCTAGTTCATCAATTTCTGGAATTCCTGATATCTCTTTTATGAATGCTTCCATTGTTCCAAGTTTAGTTTCAGTATCTTTTGTTTTTTCATCTTCTTCTGTAGTGAGTTTTTTAACTTCTTCTACATTTATTGTTGCGTTGTCTTCTGTCATATTTTTTTATAATTTTGAATATTAGAATTAAAATACCCGCCTAAAGCGGGTTATTGATTCCGCTTTAAGGTTCCGATTCAGTATAGCTTGCTGTTGCTGAATTGGGGTTAGCCTTAAAGGTTTATTGATAAATATTCAATTACTATTATAGTATAGGTATTTTTATTGTTTTTGCAAGTATCCATTGATGGAGGTCGGGCCTCCATCAATGGTATTGATCGAAAAATCGAAAATAAGATAAAAAAAGGCCCCAACAAAGTTGGGGCCTACCTGTCACGTTAGTGATAGGATTTTTACCAGCAGTGGAATCTTTTATCCCAGCGCGGAGCCGACGGTCGTCGCAGAGGTAGTCAGGGCCAGGGTCATCGATTTAATAAATACAGGTGCGGTATGTGACGTTCGCATTTTCATACTCCTTGACTGTTCTCGCAGTCAGTTGGTTTGGCATTGTTGCCTATTGTGCTGGCAATACCACATAGTATGTAACGTGTGTATTGTCAGCTCCAATGAACATACTAGCATAATAAAAAAGAATGTCAAGCCTTTTTATATGTTGTATAATATTATAACATATAGTGCTAGATACTTTTTGTTTAAGCCGTATTTTGGTTTTTTATAAAAATCTGGTATTATATAAAGTATGATAATTACACATTATGGTGGACAATGTTTTAAAATACAGACAGGTGATGTAGTTGTGGCATTTAATCCACCAAGCAAAAATTCAAAATTAAAACCTGTGCGGTTTGGTGCGGATGTTGCGCTTGTTAGTCTCAATAATAAGGATTTTAATGGTGTTGAAAATCTTTTTTATGGAGGTAAAGAACCTCTCGTTATATCAGGCCCAGGAGAGTATGAGGTTAAGGAGATTTTTATTAAAGGATTTTTAACAGAGACTAATTATGGTGGGGATAGAAAAATAAATACAATTTACTCTGTGTTATTTGATGGTATTAATATTTGTTTTCTTGGTGCAGTTGACTCCATCGAGTCTATAAGTAGTGAGATAAAAGGAGAAATATCAAGGTCAGATATTTTATTTGTGCCGATTGGCGGAGGGGGTGTTGTTTCATCTTCTGATGCAGGGAAGTTGGCGGTATCGCTTGAGCCTAAAATCATAATTCCTACGCATTATGATGGTATTGGTGAAAGTGATTCTTTGAAAAAATTTCTAGAAGAAGAAGGAGTTGA
>CAZPPV010000026.1:0-7515 GCA_964588565.1 uncultured Candidatus Saccharibacteria bacterium
CCCATATCAGGCATAGCTTTTTCTTCTTTTGGCTCATCGGCTATTGCCACCTCTGTTGTTAGAAGTAAAGCAGATACTGAAGCTGCGTATTGAACACAGCTCCTAGTTACTTTTACAGGGTCAATTATTCCTTTTGCTATCATGTCAGTCACAATCTCATCACCAGCAGCGTCATACCCCGCATTACCTTTACTTTCTTTTACTTTCTCAACAATCATGGAGCCATCACCTTTACCTGCGTTTATCGCAATCTGTGCCAAAGGAGCACGAAGTGCATCCACAAGTATCTTAAACCCAATCTGAAACTCTTCTTCAAAGCTTGCGATCGGAGACTTGACCGTTTTACTGGCAATCTTTTCTGCAGCTTTTACAAGAGCTGTACCGCCTCCTGCTACGATTCCCTCTTCTATCGCCGCCTTTGTCGCATTCACTGCATCTTCAATTTTCAATTTAAGATATTTCATTTCAGTCTCTGTTGCCGCACCCACTTTAATAACAGCCACACCACCTGAAAGCTTTGCAATACGTTCTTCTATCTTCTCCGAATCAAATTTTGATTCTGTGTTAGATGCTTGTGCTTTAAGCTGTTCAACCCTCTGTGTTATTTGAGTCTTACTTCCCTTTCCTCCAACAATCACAGTATTATCTTTTGTTGCAATAATTTTTCTTGCAGAACCAAGCATTCTTACGTCCACGCTCTCAAATTTTATTCCAAGATCTTCTGATACAAAATCTGCACCGACAGTAATAGCGATATCAGCAAGTATCTGCTTTTTATTATCACCATATCCTGGAGCTTTAACAGCAAGCACGTTGAATGTTCCTCTTAGTTTATTCACTACAAAAGTAGTAAGAGCTTCTCCGTCTACATCATCTGCGATTATCACCAAATCTTTTTTACCTCCTTGGGCAATTTTTTCAAGCAATGGCAAAATATCTTTTATAGCTGAGATTTTTTTATCAGTAACTAAAATAGCGACATCTTTGTATTCTGCCTCCATACGTTCTGTATTTGTAACCATATAGGGAGAAACATATCCTTTATCAAATTCCATTCCTTCTACAATTTCCGATTCTATCCCAAATGACTGCGATTCTTCTACTGTAACAACACCATCTTTCCCAACTTTATCAATAGTCTGTGCGATAATCTTTCCCATCTCTTCAGACTCCGCAGAGATTGAAGCAACCTGCTTTATTTCATCTTTACCTTTTATGTCTTTCGCCATTCCACGAAGTGCTTCCACCACCTCTTTTGAGGCACTCTCAATACCAAGACGTACACCCATCGCATTAACACCTCTTGCTGTTTGCTTCATTCCTTCACTTACAATCGCCTGAGTAAGAACAACAGCTGTTGTCGTTCCATCTCCTGCATTGTCATTTGTCTTATTGGCAACCTCTTTTATTATCTCTGCTCCCATATTCTCAAATTTATCAGAAAGTGAAATATCTTTTGCAATAGAAACACCATCATTTGTAATAGTTGGAGCTCCGTATCCTTTATCGATAACAACATTTCTCCCTCGCGGACCAATCGTAACCTTAACTGCATTTGCGACTTTATCGATCCCATCTTTCAGCGCACCACGCGCCTTCTCGTCAAAAATAATTTGTTTAGACATATTTTTACTTTTTACTTAATTATCGCCAATAAATTTGAAACACCCACAATATAATATTCTTCATCATCAACTTTTATTTCTTCTGGTCCATATTTTGAAAATACAACAGTATCTCCAATTTTAATATTCATAGGTAGCACCTTACCATCATCATTCATTCTTCCTTCTCCCACTGCAACAACCTTTCCTTGTTCTGGTTTTTCTTTGTCAACCGTTTCTGGAATTATTATTCCTGATGCAGTTTTTTTGTCTTCATCTTTTTGCATTGGTTTAACCAACACCCTATCCCCAAGAGGAATAATATTGCTTTTTTTCGTATTCATTTTTCTTTTTATGACACGTTAAACTTATAATGGTGGGTAAATTATATCGTTAAATAAATTGTTGTCAAACCCGTTAGCTAAATTAACATCTCAACTACACAAAACACGATCGACCTATGTGAAAATATAATAGCTTTATGCTATGTAAATTATCAATGATATAATATTGTTTATAAAAACTTTCCACAAAATCGATAATATAATAAACTAAAAAGAAATTGCTATTGTATATTATACAACATCCCTATACAATAATGAAGAATGGTACAGATAAAATATGAAAATAGAACTTTTAAAAAAGACAAAGGAGTTAAATATTGATATCAATGTTTTAATAAAATAAAAACAACGAAGAAAATTATGACACTACAAAAAGTAAAAGGAACATACACACTGCCTCATGTTATTAAGGCAGATTGGACAGCTTATTTGATTTTTTCTATCTTTTTTGGTCCCATAGTGATTTTGGGGATATTTGCAACTTTGAAAAACTCATCTGCATGGCCAGTATCCTTCGTTGCTCTTATCTTCTTGGTAGCTTTTTTAGCTTGGATTAATTCATTTAAAATTATACTTAGTGACGATAAGATAATTTACAAAACATTATTTTCTAAAAATAAAGAAGCCATATTTTCAAAAATAAATAATATGGAGATAAATATTGGTTTGAAACATAAGGCAAATGCTAAAAGTGCATTTTATCAGTTGGATATATATGAACGAGGGTCCATAGAACTTTTGTCAATTAATATGAAACCTTTTAGTAAAAGAGATTTAGCAATAATAGTTGATACAATAGCCATAAAAGCACCCTCTGCAAAAATGGATGAGCTTACATATCAGCTAAAAGAAGGTGATTTTAAACTAATTGTTTCTGAAGGAATAAGAAAATCTTGGCAAGTTTTGTTAATAATAGCTGTAATGTCTTTGAGTATTGCTATTTTCCATGCATTAGTAGCCAATGGGTAAAAATAAGTAAAGTAAAGGGGTCAGGTCTGACCCATTTACCCTTTACTTAACCAAATACACATTATCTATGTGTAGATAACTAAAATATTATTTTTCAGGTTCAGGTTCTGTATCTTCTGAATTATCTTTGTTTTTTGGTTCGTCTGGGTCTTTTTGTATTATCGATGCAAGATGCAATAGTCTTGGAAGACGATCAGAGTACGGCAAATAAGGAAAGATTATAAATAGCAATAAAAATGTACCAAGTATTTCGCCTGCGATCTGATCACCTTTTGGATTGTTGAGTAAATTAAAAGCGCTATTTATCATACCTAGTGGCAATAACCACCACGACCCTGGTGGGAGTGCAAACCCGTTTACTTGATTCTCATCCTTTGCCATCCCCCATTTCTCAGTACTCATATTAAGTGATACAGCTTTTGCATCCAACACGTCCATATCATTAAGAAAACGTAATGAGTAAGTAAAATTAATGGTTGGATTTTCTTGGTTTAATAAAGATTGATACAATCCACTTTTCGCCATTGGCATAAGTGTATTTATCATAGATATGATAGGATTTATCGTATCAGGAAAAGCATTTGTGCTTGTACTTACCGTAGCAACATATTGTTTTGCTTGCTCCAAGTAAATTTTCTTTTGTGCTTCTGTAGAACTAGCAAAAGCAGTCCACGCATTATTATTTTCACTATTAATCATAAACTGTAAATACGGTGTGGTTACATAAACTTTTCGCGTATCAAAAGTATACGGATCGATAGAATCAAGATACGTCGCAGTATCTGATGTGCGATTAAACTCCTGAAGTAAAGTCGCGGCCACTAAATTTGGATTTTGATTTGCAATATTCGCAACGCGAACAGGTGGAACATAAGGCGAATGAAAAAAAAGAGCTAATACTAAAATTGAAACAACAAGTACACTACCGCGAATAAAAAGCATTGCATGATTTGCTTTCACTTCTCTGTATGGAACATCTTTGTTAAATGGTTTGGAAAGACCATAAGCATGCTCCAATATATAGTGCAGAATAAAAAGAAAAAATATTGTTAGAGGGATAATAGAAATATGCAACACAAATGTTTGCGTATAGTTCAAAGGATTCAACCAATATCCGAGGTGCGCTCCGTTCCAAAAATCAGCTCCTGAAACTGCTCTATATTGAGATGAGAAATCGCCACGAAGACCATAACCAAACTCTGTCTGTATTAGAGCAAGTGCAAATATTGTGGCACCAAACACCCACACCATTCTTCGTGGAGGACGATAACCACTAGTAGAAAAACCAACTATAATATGGAGAATCAATATAACCATAAATGCTTGCACTGTCCATAAATGTACGCTTCGGAAATATATACCCCATGGATTTGCCAACCACCATGTTTGCCCCATAAATGCCATTGTTGTACCAGTAACAACCAGTAGCAATAAACAAGTAAGAGCTAGAAATCCTAGAGAGAAAAATATTTTATTCCCATACGATGGTACTTTGTGTATATAGACCTTGTCTATAATCGTTTTGAAGGCATTAGAACTGGGACCATACGTTGTAGATTTTTTTTCTTTATTTAACATGATATATACTTAAAATAATATAAATAAATTACTGCTATATATATTACTACTTATTTCATATAAATAAAAGAAAGAATATGTATAAAATTATGGTTATCCACAATAAAAACCACAAAACTATTGACCTTCATACAAACGAACTGTTATAATTAAATCATGAGTTTATCACAAACAAAATCATTTGCAGTATTACGTATAGTTTTTGGGTTTGTATGGCTTGCTGATGCTTTATTAAAATGGACGCCGTCATTCATAAATAATTTTACAAATTATCTTGCTGATGGAGCAAAAGGACAACCCGAAGCAATACATGCTTGGATTAATTTTTGGATTCACACGGTATCAGTTAATCCTCATCTGTTTGCTATTGTAGTAGCAATTGCAGAGACAGCAATAGCTATTGGACTTATTTTTGGACTTTTTACAAAAGTAGCCATGTCCGGTGGAATAGTCCTTGCTCTTGTTATATGGACAACAGCAGAAGGTCTGGGGGGTCCATATATGCCGGGCTCAACAGATATAGGTACTGCTATAATATACGTTTTAGTCTTTGTAGCATTATGGCTTGGAAGAAGTTGGCGAGAATGCAGTATTGATAGTGTTACACAAAAGCGTTTTCCAAATTTTTTGGGTAAATGGTAATATTACAACAAAAGCAAAGATTTTCTATATAAATACGCACTGTGTTGCATAATCTTGCAAAGCTGATATAATACTCCCACATGCAACTCTTAATAAACATATTGCCATGGATACAAATATCACTTGGAACGATACTTGTGGTTATTATCTTATTACAACAATCTAGCGCGGGAGCTGGTGGAGCTTTTGGTGGAAGTGATAGTGGTTCTATTAATCATACACGCCGAGGATTAGAAAAACTACTTTTCAAAACTACAATCATAATATCAATACTTTTTGTGTTATCAATATTCGTAAAAGTGCTAATCTAATAAAAAATAGACAACTACTCTTATTACAATAAAATAAATATCTAAACTAATTAAGATACATAAACTGTAATATAAATTTGCATTTTATATATAATACCATCCGTGAAAGATAAAATTAAATCTTCTCTAAGTAAACTAAATAAACAATTTGAGCTACCATTTGAAAAAAGGGCATCTGTTGCTATTGCATCTCTAGATAAACTCCATAAGAAAATATTCAACATATTTGCTATAATTTTAGTTTTATCAACACTCGGATTATTATGGAAGGTAAATCAAGCGTTCACAATAGAAATACCAGCTAAAGGAGGAGAACTTATTGAAGGGATTGTAGGAACTCCACGTTTTATAAATCCTTTATTTGCAATATCTGATGCTGATAAAGACCTTACAACTTTAATATATTCGGGACTCCTACGAGCTGGTAAAAATGGAATACTTAAAAATGATCTTGCGGAAAAATACAAAATATCAAAAAATGGACTTATTTATACTTTCATATTAAAAAATAATCTAGTATGGCAAGACGGCAAACCTATAACAGCTGATGATATTGTGTTCACTATACAAAAAGCACAAGATGCAGTATTAAAAAGTCCGAAACGTGCCAGCTGGGATGGTGTGATTGTTAAAAAGATAGATGATAAAACAATACAATTTATATTGAAACAACCATATGCTCCATTTTTAGAAAATACAACAATTGGAATTTTACCAAAACATCTATGGGAGAATATAGATCCAGAACAATTTGCATTTAGTAAATATAATATAAAACCTATAGGTTCAGGTCCATATGAAATACAAACACTAAAAAGAAATGGTAACACAGGCACACCAGAATATTATGACCTAGTACCATTTAAAAGATTTGCTGGTGGTGTTGCATATATAAGTACTATAAAAATTAAATTTTATAAAAGTATGAATTTACTACTTAATGCATTCAAGAAAGGAGAAATAGAGAGTGTGAATTCAATCCCTCCAAAAGTTGCTCAATCATTAAAATCTAAAGGATACAGAGTGGAAAAAACACCATTTCCTAGAGTATTTGGGGTATTTTTTAATCAAAACTATGCAAAAATTTTTGCAGACAAAGAAGTACGGCGCGCATTAAACATAGCAGTGGATAAGAAAAAAATAATCAATGATATTCTGTATGGATATGCATCTGTAGCAAACTCCCCTATCCCTCCGGGAACACTAGGTTACTCACATGAAAAATCTAGTGATGAGTTTACATCTGATAGTGATAGAATATCTTATGCTAAAGATATACTTACCGCTGATGGATGGAAGTTTAATCAAAACAAAAAAGTAATGGTCAAAAAAGATATTGGAGAATTAGCTTTTTCTATTTCAACCTCTAAGATGCCCGAACTAAAAGAAATTGCAAATATGTTAAAAACTCAATGGGAGAAAATAGGAGCAAAAGTTAATGTTAAAATATTTGGAATAGGAGACTTAAATGAAAATGTCATAAGACCTAGGAAGTATGACTCTTTGCTATTTGGTGAAATAGTTGGAAGAAGCTCTGATTTATTTGCTTTTTGGCATTCTTCACAACGTCTTGATCCAGGATTAAACATTGCACTTTATGCAAATATAAAAGCCGATAAACTCTTAGAACAAGCAAGGAACATGACGAATTCAAAAGACAGAGATGCGAAATATGAACAATTCAAAACAGAAATAAAAAAAGATATACCAGCAATATTCCTGTACTATCCTGACTTCATTTATGTACTACCAAAAAACATAAAAGGAGTTGAGCTAGGCAGTGCCACAGTACCATCAGAACGCTTTTTACATGTATCAAAATGGTACATAGATACTGATAGCGTATGGCAAATTTTTACAAAAAAAATGAACTTAAAGTAATTTAAACAAAAAAAACAACTAGTAGTATACACAGTAAAGTACGTATACTATTATATATTTATAAGATTTTTAATTTTTAATTTATGACAGAAAAAATAGTACAAACAAAAAATAACGAGGACGGAAATAACAATACAATATTAAAAGCTTCAACAAATAGACGTTACACAACATCTAAACAACAAG
>CAZPPV010000027.1:0-7191 GCA_964588565.1 uncultured Candidatus Saccharibacteria bacterium
CGATTTTGAGTCGTACGCGTATACCAATTCCGCCACACGCCCATTGTCAATTATGGCAATGTTGCTATTGTAATGAAAAGTAACAGAAAAATCAAATCCTATCTCTTTGCTGTATTTTTCTTTATGGTATAATTTATTTTATGAACAAAACACGAGTAGGAGTAATGCGTGGTGGAATTAGTGATGAATATAGAATATCACTAAATACAGGGGGAAGTGTTCTAAGGAATATTCCACAAGATAAATACCATGTAGTTGATGTGCTTATCACAAAAGATGGAGAGTGGAATATTGGTGGTATCCCTACAACATTAGAGAAACTTTCAAAAAATGTTGATGTTATGTTTAATGCTTTGCATGGTAAGTATGGTGAAGATGGAAAAGTTCAACGTGAATTAGAACAGTTCGCCATTCCTTATACTGGGTCAAAAACTTTTGCGTCAGCTGTTGCTATGAATAAAGCACTAGCAAAATATTATTTCAAACAAGCAGGACTAAAGACACCAGAGTGTGTTGTAGTAAAAGATACAGATGATATTTCTGTAGTAGCACGTAGGGCGTTTAGAAAGTTTTTGGGACCATACATAGTAAAGCCAATGTATTCTGGGTCTTCTGTTGGTATTTCAATAGCTACAGATTTTGGTTCATTAATCAAGTCCATAGAGTACTCACTTGATTACCAGTCAATGGCTATTGTTGAAGAATATATAGATGGAAGAGAGATCACATGCGGAGTTATTGATGGTATGAATAATAGTAATACGTATCCAATATCACCTGTTGAAATAATTATACCAGAACAATCTGATTTTTTTGATTATGAAGTAAAATATAACGGAGAAACTCTTGAAATATGCCCAGCTAATCTTTTTCCAAAGACGATTAAAAAAATACAACAACAAGCAAGTATTGCACACGAAGCATTGGGAATGAGACATTATTCACGGTCAGACTTTATATTATCAACACGTGGGTTATATATTCTTGAAACTAATAGTCTTCCTGGACTTACAGAAGAGTCACTTTTCCCCAAAGCATTAAAATCTGATGGACTTAAATTTTCTGAGTTTTTGGATTATATACTTACTCTTGTTGCTGAAGGTAAGTAGCTTAAGTATAAAATATATTTTAATAATTTAGTTTGTTTTACACGATAGTATTTTTCCATCAGTATAGTATTGCTGTTCGTCGTTACTGTCTTTTTTAACACCACAATCTGTCTGAACGTATGTGCAGGTAAGCATGTCTCTGTTTGATAGATAATTATTCATAAAATCTCTACTCTTGTCTACATTTTGATTTATTTCATGAACAGGTGTGAAGAAGTGATTATAAAACTTGAAAGTGAGACCATCGTCATCAGAAATAGAACCCAAATAGATTTTTTGTTTTGTGTTATCTTTATTGGTAAAATTCCAAAATCTAATATGCTCTCTTTTTATTATAGAATCTTTTTTGTATTGATAGGCAGTATCTTGTGAAAGATTGTTCATATAAAGGTTACTAACAGGTAGAGTTTTATTTTTTATGGAAGTCATAAAATCTTTTAGTGAAAATTGTTTTTCCTGAAAAATACCAACTTTAAACCAATTGGTACCCAAAATATTTGAAATACTCTTATTTGTAGTGAAAATAACGTTAATCGGCTGGATTATATCTGAGTTAGAATCAAAATAATACGTATCAAGATTCTTACAATTATTTAAGTAAGTCTTGTTAAGTAATATTGTTTTGTTTAATTTTGTATTTTCTGGATGAAATGCTTTATATCCAAAAGATAAATATGACAAAAAGACAAGAAAGATTATTATTGTTGTGACTGTAATTAGAGTAAAATGTTTGATTGTTATTATGAATAATCTTTTTTTGTTGTGTGTCCATCTTTTATTGAATTCCGATAAGTATTTTTTCTTTTTTAGATAAATATATAAGAAAAATAATACGAGTGCTATAAATAATAGTATGAATATATATTTGAGAAGTAAAGTAAGAATTATTTTGTAATGTATACCAGTAAAATATCCTATAACTACGAATTGTCCTATCCATATAATTATTGACAATAAGTCATATTTCAAAAAAGTTTTGTAGCTTAGTTTAGATATACCAGATAAAAATGGAATTATCCAAAATGCAGGCCCAAGAAATCTTGCAAAAAATATACTATATACTCCATATTTTTTTAGAAAATTTGATCCTATTGTATGGTTTTTTTCATTTATGTATTTTTTTAAGAAACTTTTGTTTTCAAAATATTTATATAGATTAATGCCATATTTTTTCCCTAAAAAATAACTTATATTATCACCTAGAAAACTTCCAAAATAAAATATAAAAATTACCATCCAAATATTTAGAACTCCAGTACCTGCAAGGAATGAACCTGTTATGAAAAGCATTCCACCAAAAATAATCAAACAGAATCCAATCGTTTTTTCCAAAAAGGAACCAAAGAATAACACCAAGTATAATAAAGTTTGGTGGCTAGATAAAAAAAGTATTAAATTATCTATCAAATGAAATATATCCATTTTAATACTAATAAGAAGTATACAGACTTATCCAAAAATGTTATTATTATAAAATTAAAGAATTATGGAACATTTCTATACACTTATTGTAACATATAAATATCTAGTTCTTTTTCCGTTGGCAGTGCTAGAAGGACCTATACTTGCTGTGTTTGCCGGATTTCTAATTAAGTTTAACTATCTTGACTTGATACCAACGTATGTTGTATTAGTTTTGGGAAATATTTTACCAGATATTTTTTACTATGGAATAGGTCGTTGTGGTGAAAAATCTATTTATATCCAAAAGATGATAAATAGATTTAGTTTCATAAAGAATAATTTGAATTTGGTAAAAAAGTTATGGAAGGAACATTTTAGGAAGACCGTTTTTTTTAGTAAATTGGCATATGGATTAAGCACGCCTTTTCTTATTAGTGCGGGTTTGGTAAAAATTCCTTTCTTAAAATTTATATCACATACGATCTTGATAGATTTATTTGATATCGCTTTGTTTGTTTATTTGGGGATTATTTTTGGTGAGACATATAATATGGTTTCTGGTTATGTTGATTATTTTGCAATTTTGATTGCGGTATTGTTTGTATTATTTATTATTATCTTTCGTTATATTTCTAAACAAGCAGCAAAAGAAGTTGTTAAGCTAGAAGAATAAATTTTTAAAATATGAGAATAGCAATATTTGCAGATAATTTTTACCCTGAATTAAGTGGAATAGCTGATACTATTTTGACTACTGGTAAAGAGTTGGCTGAGAGAGGGCACAGTGTAACCTTTTTTGTACCAAAATACACAAAAAGGGAATTTGATATTACAAAAGTTGAATACAAAGAATTATCTTTACATAAAAATATAACAATCAATAGATTAATGTCTTTTGGTTACCCAACGGCAACAAAACAGGGTAGAGGTACAATTCCAAATATATTTAGGGGTTTTTTTTATAAAGATAAATTTGATATTGTACATACACATAGTTTTTTTGCGATGGGTGTTGAGGCATATTTTTTTGCAAAAATAAATAAAATTCCAATTATTGGTACAAATCATACTGTGATAGAAAGTTTTTTAGAATTTTCCCCAAGTTTAGTTGCAAAATATTTGCCAAAGTATTTGATTTGGTTTTATAATCATTGTCTACACATAACAACGCCATCAGAATTCCTTTTAAACAAGATGAGAAAAGATGGATTAATTGTTAGTGGTGAAGTTGTATCAAATCCCATAGAAAAAGAATTTTTTATTTCAAAATTAGAAAAAGATAAATTACAGAAAATGCAAAGAGATAAGAAATTCAGATTTCTTTATGTCGGTAGATTCTCAACTGAAAAAAATGTAGAAGTTATGATAGACGCTTTTAGTGATTTTCTGAGTTACAACAATAATCTAAAGGTAGAATTAGTTTTAGTCGGAGATGGTATTTTGAAGGATAGCTTGCAAGATAAAATTAAAGAGGATAATCTAAAAGATAGTGTCAAAATAAAAGGACCATTTATGGGAGAAAATAAGAATCTTTTATACGCGGAGTTTAATCTTGCAGATACTTTCGTTATCACAAGTACTTCTGAAACTCAATCAATGGTATTATTACAATCAATGGCGTCATCAATGCCAGCGATTGTGGCCAGTGCCGGACCTTTGCCGAAGTTAGTTTCTGGTAATCGTGGTTTGGTTTTTGATTCGAGTGATAAAAAAAATATTTCAAGAATAATGAAAAAGGTATATATTAATTCTGACCTCAGATTAATAATGTCAAAGAATGCTTATACTTATGCAGAAACATATTCCGTACAAAATATTGCTACGATATGGGAGAAATTATATAAAACAATAATTAAGAGATATGGAAACAAAAGGAAATAAACATCAAATCAGTTTACTGATTTGCGCATATAATGAAGAGAAATATATTAAGGATTGTTTAGATTTCGCTATAAAAAATTCTGGTAATTTATTATATGAAATCATAGTAGTAAATAATGCTAGTACAGATAAAACAGTTGAGATTGTATCTAGTTTCAAAAAACATAATGTCAAACTAGTTACAGAAAATGAAAAAGGTTTAACTAGAGCAAGACAAAGAGCTTTTATGGAATCCAGAGGTGATATTTTAGCTTTTATTGATGCTGACACGAGAATGAATAAAGGTTGGTGCGAAAAAATAATTCATGAATATGATAAAATTCCAGGTCTTGTTTGCTTGAGTGGTCCTTATGATTATTATGATTTAAATAAACTACACAGATTTTTTGTAAAAGCGTATTGGCACTTACTTGCAGTGCCTACCTATTTATTTATTGGGTATATGGCAGTCGGTGGAAATTTTGTTATCAAAAAAGAAACTTTACAAAAAATGAAAGGATTTGACAAGACGATTGAGTTTTATGGTGAGGATACGGATATTGCGCGTAGAGCTTCAAAGTTTGGCAAGGTTAAATTTGATACATCTTTCGTGATGCCAACATCAGCAAGAAGATTCTCAGATGGTAATATGACAAAAACTGCTATTGTGTATATTTTAAATTTTATTTCTATTGTTATTTTTCATAAACCTGTTACTAAAGAATATAAAGATATAAGATAAAATTGTAATAAAAAAATTCTCTATTTTGCCCCCATACCGATAAAATCGGCACAAGTAGCGTTCGGTGGTGTCTATTGGAAAAAGTCATAACTTTCTATCAACAAAATCCACAGGATTTTGACTAATCTTTCACGCGCCACGCGCGATGGTAGTTTCAATCTTTATCTTCTGGCGCCTCACGCTCGGTGGTAACTCTCTGCGCCATCGCCTCCGCTAACGCTACGGCGACCGCAAAACAAAATTTGGTGAAAAGGTAAATTTTGTTTTGTGGCTCGCCGTAGCGGAGCGCTCTGAACACGTACCCCATAAACTGGACACTCAATACAGCGAAGTGTTCGGTTTTTCTTTTGTATATAATTACAAATTAACAAAAAACAATATGAAATTCACAACAGACTTTAAGAAAAGAGCGGTGGAACTAAAGAATCAAGGAGTACATCCAGATAAGATATTTACTGACGAGGGCATAGATATATCAGATAAGCAAAAGCTCTATGCGATTAAATTAATAAACAGATGGAGAGGATGGCTGCAAAAACCAAAGCTAAGCTCTGAAAACAAAGAAAGCATAGATATACTGAAAAGTATTAAAAAAGACAGTGAATCAAAGAAAATAGAATACTTGGAAGCAAAGGTTGCATACCTGCAAGCAGAAAACTCTTTTTTAGCAAAACTTCCGAAAAAGAAGAGATAAAACTAAAAACCTGCCAAAAGTACATCATCATCAACAAGCTAACCAAAGAAAAGAAATTTAGTGTGAATATGTTATGTAATGTTGCAAATGTATCCAGAAGCGGTTTCTATCTTTATCTTAGAGAAAAAGACGAAAGAGAAACAAAAGACGAAAAAGACTATCATTTAATCAAATCTGTATTCAACACAAAGACAGGAGCTAGAACAGTTAAAATGAAGCTGGATGATAAAGGTATCGCAATGAATCTAAAGAGGATACGAAGGACTATGAAGAAGTATGATTTAATCTGTAAAATTAGAAGAACAAACAAATCAAGGGTTTCTTTAAAAAAGAATATTGTGAATCAAGAAGTGGCTAATCTACTGAATAGAGAATTTAGACAAAATATACCGTACAAAGTTGCTTCAACAGACATCACATATCTTAAACATAACAGTAGGTTCTCGTTTCTCTCTACTGTTAAGGACTTGGCAACAGGAGAGATATTAGCATGGAAACTTTCCAAGTTGATGAATTTAGATTTGGTTTTGAATACTATAGATGACTTAGAGGAGTATTTCAGAGAAAACTACTTGAGGTTAGATAATTTACTTCTGCATTCAGATCATGGTTTTCAATACACATCTTTGACTTATCACAATAGATTAAAAGAGTTAGGCATTACTCAATCAATGTCCAGAAGAGGTAATTCAGTTGATAATGCGCCAATTGAATCATTCTTTGGACATATGAAAGATGAGGTTGAGATTAAAGATTTAAACTTTAATCAAATATCTGAAGTAATTAATGAGTATATGATAGAATACAATTACAAAAGAAGGCAATGGGGTCGAAAAAGATTAGCTCCTGTGTATTACAGAGATTATCTTTTAAACAACTTCGCTGTAAATTGTGTCTAGTTTTAGGGGTACAGTTCACTCCGCGCGTTGCAAGTTAATCAAAATCCGCAGGATTTTGATGACTAACGCACGCGCGGAGCGCGTGGTGATTCTAAACTTTATCTTACGCTCCGATAATGTGATAACGTCAACCTGTGCGCGCCTCGCGCTCCTTCCAGTCGCGTACAAAACCAAAAATTTCCTTACCAATCCATTTAAAAGGCGGGGTGTGTGGGGGGAGCCGGCAAAAAATGAAAGGAAATTTTATGGTTTTGTTTCCGTCGCTTCACTACTACAGAAAGGGCTTATAAATAATATTGCACAAGTGCAACATATCGCCCATACTTGCGTAGCTTGCGCCGAACGAGGCGCTTCCTCCCGACGCTATGTGGTAGTTTTGTAGTCCGCTCAGATGCTTCGATTGAGTATGGTGGTAAATCATTTAAAGCGGTTTGTGCCAAACTAACGAATGGCACAAACAAATCTATATGCGCTTACCCCACC
>CAZPPV010000028.1:0-4140 GCA_964588565.1 uncultured Candidatus Saccharibacteria bacterium
AAAATTTTCTGTTTTGGTTTCCGCTTTTCTCTTGTCAAGAGAAAAGCAAAAGACTAGCCCCAACACGCAACTCTTGTTATTATAATAAGATGATAAATCTTGATACACCACTTGAAAAAATATTTCGTATTGCATTTTCTGCAAAAAATGGACTAAAAAAACTGGAAATAAATACTGCAAGAGACTTGCTTTTTCACTTCCCTTCTCGATATGATGATATAGCTGAAATAAAAAGTATTGCAAAACTAAAAGAAGGAGATGACGCAGTCATATACGGTAAAATATTAAACATAAAAATAAGCAAAGCATATAGAAAAAAAATCCCACTCACAGAAGCTACTGTCAAAGACAATACTGGCACAATAAAGGCTGTATGGTTTCATCAAGCATATATCTCAAAAATGCTTCCTATTGAGAGTTTTGCAAAATTAAAAGGGAAAGTTACAAAAAATGCTAATTCTATATATCTTGCGAACCCAGAGTTTGAGAAAACAAAAGAATTCCCAATAGATGGAAGTAATTCATTATTCCAAAAAGATGCTCAGAGTCCTTTTTTTTATCCGATATATTCTGAGAGTAAAGGTGTCAGTTCACGCTGGCTATATCACCATATACAAGAAATACTAAAAAAAAGTGACCTAAACTTACTGAAAGACCCTATCCCAGATAAAATACTTAAAAAGTATAATCTTCCAACACTTAAAACTGCAATAATATGGATACACTCTCCCAAAAATGAAGCAGATGCGGAGGCAGCACGCAAGAGATTTGCATTTGAAGAAATATTTTTTATACAACTAAACAGGCAAAAAGCACGGATGGAATATGAAAAAAATCCTTCATTCAAAATAGACACACCACAAAATAAAATATCACAATTTGTTGACCGCTTCCCTTTCAAACTCACAAATCCTCAACAAAAAGCAATAGACCAAATAACATTGGATCTATCAAGAGATAAACCAATGTCACGACTCCTTGAAGGTGACGTTGGCTCTGGTAAAACTGCGGTAGCAGCTACTACAAGCTATGCCACAATCTCAACTCACCCTGAAGGACAAGATTTTGGTAATCTTCAAGTTGCATATATGGCACCAACTGAAATACTTGCAAAACAACACTTTGAATCTTTCATAGAATACTTCAAACATCTCTCCGTAAACATAGGACTCATAACAGGCTCTGGGTGTAGAAAATTTCCATCAAAAGTAAGCCCAGAATCATCTACACACATATCACGCACACAACTTCTAAAGTGGGTTCGCGACGGTTCTATCTCTATCTTAATAGGTACTCACTCACTAATACAAAAAACAGTTGAGTTTAAAAATCTAGCTTATGTGATTATAGATGAACAACATCGCTTTGGTACAACCCAACGTATGAAATTGATGCATAAAGATGAAAAGACACCACACCTACTTTCAATGACAGCAACTCCAATACCGCGTACACTCGCACTCACTATATATGGAGACCTAGACCTTACACTGATTGACCAAATGCCAGTTGGAAGAAAAGAGATAATCACAGAGATTGCGCTTACACCACATAGAGAAAAAATATATGAAAAAATTCAAAAAGAATTAGAAAAAGGTAGGCAAATGTATGTTATATGTCCACGCATAGAAGAACCTGACCCAAACAAAGCACTAGCACTTAATGTAAAATCAGTAACAGCAGAAGCAAAAAGACTCAAAAAAGATATTTTTCAACAATATGAGATTGATATCCTGCACAGCAAAATGACGCCAAAAGAAAAAGAAGAAACAATGCAAGAGTTCTTAGAAGGGAAAATAAATATACTTGTAGCAACGTCAGTAATCGAGGTAGGCGTTAATGTCCCAAATGCTACTGTAATTATAATAGAAGGCGCTGAACGATTTGGGCTTGCACAATTACATCAATTACGTGGTAGAGTCATGCGGAGTAATCACCAAGCATATTGTTATTGTTTTGCTGATTCAAAAAATAAAAAATCCATTGAGCGTCTAAAAGCACTCAAAACAGCAAAAAACGGATTTGAATTATCAGAACTTGATTTATCTCTACGTGGTGCTGGAGAACTTTCTGGTAAAAAACAATGGGGCATCTCAGACATTGGTATGGAAGCGATCAAAAATATAAAAATGGTGGAAGCGGCACGCAAAGAAGCACAAAAACTTCTGAAAAAAGATTTTGACCTTAGAAAAAATACAACAATAAAAGAAAGATTGAACTTTAAAAAAACAGAGGTGCATTTTGAGTAGTTTGAAAAAATAAAAAATTAATTAGGTTCAGAAAAATTAATCAAACCATCTTTGTTTACATCAAATTTAGGAGTTTCTGCATCAAATCTATCTAAATCAGCTTTTGTTACATCACAAGTTGAAATACTTTTTGATTCTGCACAACTGCCATTAATATCTGACATTGCACAACCCATAATTGATGGCTTACCAATACAATAATCAACTACTTGTCTATCTGTAAAACCACGCCCATCAAACATCCACGCCTCAAGTCCACCTAAAGTAAAATTAATAGGAACAAGCCCTTTATTCTTAAAAATAGACTCATTCAGAAAATTAATAAAACTTGAATCTTTTTTGTTTATAACACCATCTCCGTTAAAATCAGCGAGCGGATCACCTCCTATAAAATCAGCAATTCCATCTTTATTTGTATCATATTGAATTAACGTAGAGTAAATCATATTACCCAGTAATGGTTTATCAAATAAATCACAATCATCCGGAGAAAAATCGCCACATGGAAGCTTAAATAAGTTGTCATACAAACTACGTAGATTAACCTTTCCTGCAGATGAAGACTCTACGATAACTTCTTTTAACTTATTAAATTCAGCACGAGCAATAACTTTATCATTATGGTCATCTACAACACATCTTACTGGGAAAGATTGTACTTGAGGGACAGTGGGACAATTTGACATTGGGTCATTGTAATCACAAGGTGGGTCAGGAGGGATAATACCGCCAACAGGCTCTTTGAAAAAACAAGATGTGATTGGCGAACTTTTTTTAAAATTAAC
Organism: uncultured Candidatus Saccharibacteria bacterium; assembly: GCA_964588565.1. Lineage (GTDB taxonomy): Bacteria > Patescibacteriota > Minisyncoccia > Phycocordibacterales > UBA1539 > CAYSEK01. Next base: position 3,035 of record CAZPPV010000028.1, read on the forward strand.
TATATCATCACCGTTTACGTTGTATTTAAACGCACTCGATAATAAAAGTAAGTCTGAAATATTTATAACACCATCTTTATTTATATCTGCTCTGGCACACACCCCAGATGCTTTTCTTGACATACATTCTTTAACCATCTTAAAGTCATTTGCTGTATCTATTTTTGATAGTTTTTTACCATCTCTAAATCCTTTTACTAACGCACTAAGATCTGTATTATCTATAACACCATCTCCGTTTATATCAGCTTTAGTGCATATCCCGGACACCTTTTTTGAGATACAACTTTCTACTGTATTAAAATCACTCATTGTGTAGACTTTAGAGGTTGATGGCGTTGGGGCTGTTGAGGGTGTTGTAATTATGGTTGAGGTATAAGATGGTAATTTGTAAGACGGTGATATATACGATTGTGTATGTGATGATGTTGTATATGATGATGGTGCGTATTGTGAATTAGATGGAGTGTATGGTGGTGAAATAGAATTAGAAGTATTCACTAAAATTGGCGTTGGTATCGCTGTCTTTATCGATGTTATGCCAGACGAAGAAGATATTACAGAAGTCGGTGGTGAAAGTATAGCTGAAGGTGATATGCTTAATGCATTTTTAAGAAGATTTGGATTTATCGTATATAAGATAAGCCAAGAAGAAGATGCTAAAATAAGTCCAAATATCGCATTTGTAATCTTCTTCTTAGCTTCACCTCGAGTTGAAGGATTGGATGCACCTGCAATAAACTGAACACCTCCAACAACTATCATAAGCACAGCAAGTACTCCAGCAAGACCTACACCAATATTAAAAAGTGCAGATAAATATTGACTCAAATTTGTGCCTGAACTTGAAACTCCAGGAAGCGCTTCAAGAGGAACATATCCACTTGCGTAAACAATATTCACCATAAAAAACCACGACAGGAATAATACTGCGATTACTTTTTTATATACCTTGAAATATAAATTAAATAACATTTCTTTGTTGTTAAATAATATCATCATATTGAAAACTAATAAAGACTTAAGTCCTCTTGGTCGGAGAAACAAAAATGCCCCATTGCTCCGCAATGAGACATAATTGTTTCTTGTCCGCCCTCCAGGACTCG
>CAZPPV010000028.1:4240-7068 GCA_964588565.1 uncultured Candidatus Saccharibacteria bacterium
GCCCCATTGCTCCGCAATGAGACATAATTGTTTCTTGTCCGCCCTCCAGGACTCGGTCTCCAGTACTAGGTATTTTCATTCGCTTTGCTCTGAAAATACCAAGTACTCGCGACCCCGCCGGCTTGCTCTTGCTACACTTTGTTTCGCAAGGCTTCGCGCAAGCCTCTCTTCGAGTCCTCTTGGTCGGAGAAACAAAAATGCCCCATTGCTCCGCAATGAGACATAATTGTTTCTTGTCCGCCCTCCAGGACTCGAACCTGGGACCGCTCGGATATAAGCCGAGTGCTCTAACCAACTGAGCTAAGAGCGGATAAATACTTTCAAAAATAAGTATTACTATATATTACTTATTTTTGAAAGATTTACAAATATAATCATCCAATCGCCAGAAACAACAAAAAACATATTCATTCAAGATATTTAAATATTACTCAGGTTGCTCATTATCAGACCTTTTAGGTTTAATCCCATGCAATATAAGTATTTGTTCAAATTCTTCTCTCTCTAGTGTTTCAACTTCTATCAACTTATCAGCAATAGCATCCAATGTTTTTCTATAATCTACTATAACTTGCTTTGCTCGATTAAATGAATCACTAATTATTTTTTTAACCTCATTGTCAATCTCAGTAGACATTGTTTCTGAATATTCTCCATCTCCAACACCTCTACCAAACACAACTTTACCACCAGCACTTTCAAGAGCAACTGGGCCGAGATTTTCAGACATTCCGTATTTTGTAACCATGTCTCTTGCGAGTGCAGTTGCAACCTGAAGGTCACTCGAAGGACCAGTAGTCAAATCACCAAAAATCATTTGCTCCGTAATATAGCCACCAAGAGAAACAGCAATATCATCTAGAAATTCTTTTTTCGACTGAAGCCTCCTCTCCTCTAATGGCAACTTGAGAGTATATCCACCTGCATGACCACGTGCTACGACAGACACCTTGTGTACTGGGTCAGAATACGGAAGTACTGACGCCACAAGAGCATGCCCCGCCTCGTGATATGCTGTAATCTTTTTTTCTTTCTTAGACAAAACGTGACTTTTCCTCTCAGGGCCAAGCATTACTTTTTCTACACTTCGAATAAGATCATATTGTGTAACTTTCTTTCTCTCCTCACGTGCTGCGAGAATTGCAGCCTCATTAACAAGTGAATAAAGATCAGCTCCGGAAAATCCTGGTGTACGCTCTGCAATAACGCGAAAATCTACATCTTCTCCAAGCCGTTTATTGTCGGCATGAATCTTTAGAATATCTTCCCTGTCATTTCTGTCAGGTAAATCAAGAGTAACACGCCTGTCAAAACGTCCAGGACGTAAAAGAGCGGGGTCCAAGACATCAGGTCTATTTGTAGCAGCCATCACGATCACTTTTTCATGTGGCTCAAAGCCATCCATCTCTACAAGTATCTGATTTAATGTTTGTTCCCTCTCATCAGAACCACCACCAATACCAGACCCACGAGAACGTCCAACAGCATCTATCTCATCAACAAATATTATGGATGGAGATGCTTTTTTTGCCATCTTAAACAGGTCACGAACACGCGAAGCACCAACACCAACAAACATCTCAACAAACTCTGAACCTGATATTATAAAAAATGGAACCTGCGCTTCCCCTGCCACTGCACGAGCGAGCAATGTCTTGCCGGTCCCAGGAGCACCCATGAGCAATACTCCTTTTGGAATCCGTGCTCCAATATCCAAAAACTTCTTCGGATTTTTTAGAAAATCAACAATTTCTTTAAGTTCCTCTTTTGCTTCTTTTGCTCCAGCAACATCTTTAAATGTGACACGCTGTACTTTGTCTTTTGGATCAATTATTCGTGCCTTGGACTGACCAAATGTAAATGCTTGCATTCCAGCACCTTTAACTTGTTTTGAGATAAACCAAAAGAAAATTATTATAAACAAAATAGGAATTAAAAATGGAGCAAGATTCATAAACCAATATCCAAAACCAGATGGCTGTTTAATATTTATTTTAACACTAGAAAGCTCTTGTGGTGTTACACCGTAGTTCACAAGAGTACCAGAAAGAGATGTTTCAACTTCTTTTTTTGATTTTTTCTTAATATTATCTTTTTTGTATGTTGCAATTAAAGTCTCTCCTTCAACTGAAATATTTGAGATTATCCCACTTTTAACATCGTTGGTCATTTGCGATAACGATATGTCTTTAACTTTGCTTTTTTGATCCACGAAAAGAGAATACATCGTAGCAATTATTACAAACACCAAAATAGCGCTTATAACATTGCTGAAAAAACGTTGTTTCTCGTTAAATTTCTTGTCTTTCTTCTTTCCATTCTGTGGCGGTTTATTATCATTGAATATTTTCATAGTATGAGCATTATACATTAAAGAAGTATAAAATAAAACCATGCAAAATATGTTAAAATGGCAATATGCCAACTTTGATTCAAAATAAAAAAATACATCTTGACTATGAGATTCTAGATAAATTTGATGCTGGAATTGAACTTTTTGGATATGAGGTAAAATCACTTCGTAATAAGCGAGGGTCTCTGAAGGGTACACACATCACAGTGCGTGGTAATGAGGCATTTTTAATTGGTGCTGATATACAACCATACCAACCAGCAAATGCTCCAAAAGATTATGATTCGAACCGTAACCGCAAACTACTTTTAACCAAAAAGGAGCTAAGTGAGTTAGCTGGTAAAGAAAATCAAAGAGGGTTGACATTGGTACCTATATCGTTGTATACTAAAGGACGAAATATAAAAGTATCTTTTGGTATTGCTCGCGGAAAAAAGAAATACGACAAAAGAGAAGATATAAAAAAAAGAGACAA